>JABDCW010000001.1 GCA_013287905.1 Chlamydiota bacterium
GCCGGTTCATTGGTCACGTTTGCTCCAGGACAACTAGAGTTATATCAAGGGACTTCTGACCACCCGGAAGTGGTCACAGTTGCCCGTAAAATCCAGGTGCATTTGAATCAGGAGGAATTGTCCAAATTATTCCAATTCTCCTTTAAACATGATGCCGAGGGAAAAATCACACCGTTTTATAGACAATTGGTAGAAGATCGGGTAGCTCAGCTCGCACTGGCATTTGGGGGGCCCGGTAAAGCTAGTACAGACTTGAATACCATTATTCTACACCCCGACACCTTTTCGAGTGAGGCGATGCTCTCCTTAGCCAAAGAGATCGTGGATATAGATAATATTGTTGGCAAAACGAATCCTGAAATGGCAATGCGCTACTACCGTTGGTTTTTACAGAGCAAAGGGGGGGTAGATTCAGCGGGCGGTTCAGATTCAGCAAATTTGGCCACTAAATTCATCGCCCAATTGAATAAGGCAAAGACGCAAATTGAAAAAGAACAGGCAGCCTTGCAGTCCGAACAGCAGAAAAATAAAGATGAGGGGGTCACCATCGAACCTGGCAAGCAGCGGCTGCTCCATCTTTTGTCCGGACAATTAGCAACACTCAATGCTGCATTAGGGATTGTTCAAAAGAATACCGATGCATTTAAAGGAACTACAGCTCCGTTGACGATCGGGCAGATTTATGCCGAATTTAAAAAAGCAGATCCGCAAGGATTGCGGCAGGTAGTGAACCTTCAAGGGAGGAATCCTTTTATTCAGTCACTCGTGATCGATTGGTCGACAGATCAGGTTTCTTTAGGTTTTTATCCGGATGTGCTTCAGTTGCGTAATTCAAACGAACAAACGGAGGAGGCAGTTTATCGCAAAGAGCGCTTAAATCAGTTTGTCATTAATGAAATTGCTTACAGTTCCCGCATTGCAGATGAGACCTTTGTTCCCAATGAAGACGGGTTCGTTCTGTCATTGAACAATTTATTGGATACTCAAAGCTTTATCGCGTTTAATTTAGGGTATCTTGCAGAAAAGCAAACAACGCTTTTGCTCTCTCAATTAAATTCCATATGGCAACCAAAAGCTGTCGATCTGTCAAAAGATCATTACCCGGTTATGGACTTTGCCTTATTCCAAAAATTAAAACCGGAAGAAAAGAAATTAGGTTTGTTGATTTATGCCCCGTCCACTTCAGATGCTCCTCCTCTTCCGGGCTTTCGTTCCGGATCGATTTATGTGATTGCGCGCGGCATGGAAAACATCATGCAGAAAGCGAAAGAAAACCCAAATTCTGAAGCATCTAAGCAATTTGTCGCAGATGTCAACGAATTAAGCAAGCTGTTACAGCAAAATGGATTTATTGGATATGCGGGATCCTCATTTGGGATCGATCCTCAATTTAGCAAAGACTATATCTTTGAATTGAGCGATTACTATGGCAACTTGTTAAAAGCAACCAGAGAGTCTTTCTCGGTGAAGGGAAGTAAAAAGCATGCTGTACTTGATTTTAGCGATGTAGAGCAGCGT
Source organism: Chlamydiota bacterium (assembly GCA_013287905.1). Classification (GTDB taxonomy): domain Bacteria; phylum Chlamydiota; class Chlamydiia; order Chlamydiales; family Parachlamydiaceae; genus JABDCW01. The sequence goes on from JABDCW010000001.1 coordinate 1,519, forward strand.
TTGCTTACTCTTAACAAAATTGACGATCTGGTCCAGGAAGATCTTTTGAAATGGAAAGAAGAGTACTCTACGGCTCAGGTCGATATTTATTCGGCTAACCGCTATAAAGTCCCGGCCCCTACTCAAAATGCCTATTGGGAAAACTTTAAATTAAGTTTTATTAAGTATTTCCGCGGAGATGACCGCAAAATCTTAAAATGGGGTCTTGATCTGTCGGGAGGAAAGACAGTGCGCATTGGTCTTAGAGATCACAACAATCGCGTCGTGACGAATCCCGATGACTTAAATCAAGCTGTCAATGAGCTCTACAACCGGATCAATTCCATGGGGGTTTCGGAGCGCAACATCCATATTGAGAATCACAATATCATTCTCGAATTTCCGGGATCGCAAGGGTTGACCGCAGCTGAGCTTGTCAAAGCATCGGCAATGTATTTTCATATAGTCAATGAGAAGTTTTCTTCTGCTGCCTCCCACTTAAATGAGTCTGCCAACCGCTTCTTGCAAAATGTGTGGAATGAAGCCGTTGTGACGAACCGCAAAGATGTGGAAAGCATTAACGAAATTGCCTGGCAGCATTTAGGAGGCGAATCCCTTGATGGACAGCAGACTCGGCCCCGCAGCGAAGAGGCAACTGTTTTGTGGGAAAATGGCCTTCGATTGGCAAATCCAAAAGATACCACTATATCCGCCTCGTTCAACGATACATTGAGTAAAATTGCTGTGCAGCGTGGAAGTGATTTTATGGAATGGGAAAATCAGACACATCCCCTGGTCATTGTTTTTGCTCACTATGCTCTTGAAGGGTCCAGCCTTAATAATATTCAGGCCGGGTATGACTCAACGGAGGGTAATGTTTTGTCTTTTGGCGTCAGACGTTCTTATACGGGGATAGATCGCTCCTCGGATAGCCCGCGCGATGATCTGTATGCCTGGACGTCGCAATTTGCAGAAGACAGGATTGCAGGAACATCCAAAGAAACTGTCACTAAGGGCAAAGGATGGCGCATGGCTGTGATCTTAAATGATTCGATTGTGAGCATGCCAACGCTTCATGCTGCTTTACGCGATGGCGGGAGGATCAGCGGCAGGTTTTCTCAGCGTGAGATCAATCAGCTTGCTGCCGACTTAAAGGCCGGCTCCCTGACATTCACTCCGAAAATTCTTTCAGAACAAAACGTCAGTCCTGAATTAGGAAAAGAAGAGCGTGCAAAAGGGATTATCGCATCGCTCGTTGCTGTATCGCTTGTCGTGATAGCGATGGTTGCCTATTATCGCTTTGCAGGTCTTGTCGCATCGTGCGCAGTATTGCTAAACATTTTGATCATGTGGGGAGTCTTGCAGAATTTAGGTGCTGCTCTGACCCTTCCGACAATTGCCGGTATCGTGCTGACGATCGGTATGGCTGTTGATGCCAATGTTTTGGTCTTTGAACGCATTCGCGAAGAGTTTGCAGTTTCGGGCCGTATTGCTTCTGCTATTCAGGCAGGTTATCGCAAAGCATTTACAGCAATTATCGATTCAAATATCACGACAATCATTGCTGCGCTGATCCTGGTCCAGTTTGATTCAGGACCGATCAAGGGGTTTGCTGTTTCTTTGATAGTCGGTATCTTATCATCCATGTTCACGGCGCTTTTCATGACCCGTTACTTCTTTGCCGGATGGGTGCAAAATCCGGAAAATAAAAGGCTCGAAATGTCGCAATTCATTGGGGCGACTTCGTTTGATTTTATGGCACAGACAAAAAAAGCTGTGACAATCTCCCTTGTTGTGATGATTGCCGGGATCTTTTTATTCATTTCGCAGCGTCATACGATGCTCGGCATGGATTTTACAGGAGGATATTCACTGGTTGTCGAGCTGCAGAACAAAGAGACAGATCTCAGCTACAGAGAGCTTGCAGCTAATGCCTTGCAGGCCGCTGGTGCCATATCCAACGATTTCCAGGTCCGCGAGCTTAGCCGTCCGAATCAGATTCGTTTGCAGTTTGGCGTTAGCATGGAAGAACCGGGCCATCCGTTCCATCATCTTCCCGAAGAGGTAAAAGAAGGGGGATTTGCTTATCCCTATCAATCTAATCCGAGGTTGGTTTGGGTTGTCGATAGCTTGCAGAAAGGGGGATTGAACATTCAAAAATCCCAATTAGAACTATTAGACAGAGATTGGACGGTCATGAGCGGTCAATTTTCTGAAGCAATGCGCGATAATGCGATCATTGCCTTGACGATTGCATTGGTCAGTATTTTACTTTATATCACCATCCGCTTTGAATTTGCCTATGCTCTTGGCGCTGTTGTCGGTCTTGTGCATGATATAGTGATCACGCTTGGGATCATGGCTCTCTTCCATAAACTGGGCTTTGCGATCCAGATCGATCTTCAGGTTGTGGGCGCTATTATGACGATTATCGGTTATTCATTAAACGATACCATCATTGTGTTTGACCGGATTCGCGAAGACTGCAAGCTGCATCGCAAGATGAAATTTACCAATTTGATCAACCATTCCTTGAATATTACATTAAGCCGCACGCTGATGACATCGGGAACAACGTTGCTGGTCTTGCTGGCATTGGTTTTCCTTGGCGGTAAATCGATCTTTTCATTCTCACTGGTCATGACTGTTGGAGTGCTGGTAGGAACAATTTCTTCTCTATTTATTGCATCCCCTGTGATGCTTTACTTCCATAACCGGGAAGAAAATAAAAAGAATATTCCCTATTCAAAACAGCAGGTAAGCGAATAGCTCTAATGACCTCTCTCAAGAGAGAGGTCATTTTCTTATTAAAAGAAATATTTTACCACAGAGAGCACAGAATGCACAGAGAGATAACAAAAAAATACAACTCTGTGTTCCCTGTGTTCTACAACTCTGTGTTCCCTGTGTTCTCTGTGGTTGAATAATTATTCTAAAGGAATTCCATGAAAGATCGTCCAAAAAGCAAAGAATCGTATTCCCGTCTCCTCGAATTGTTGCCAGGAGGTGTGAATTCTCCTGTCCGTTCTTTTAAGGGAATGGACATAAGCCCCCTGGTCGTTGCGAGAGGGGAGGGAGATCTCATTTATGATATCGATGGACATCAATATATTGACTACTGCGGTTCCTGGGGCCCATTGATCCATGGTCATGCCCATCCTGAGGTGATTAAGGCCGCAACTTCGCGAATGGCACTTGGAACCACATTCGGCATTACAACCGAAGTCGAGGGGATGCTTGCAAAGACGATTATCGACAATGTCTTGTCGATAGAATCGATCCGGTTTGTCTCCTCCGGAACCGAAGCTGCGATGAGCGCTGTCCGCCTTGCACGAGGATTTACCGGGCGGGATCTGGTGGTCAAATTTTCCGGGAATTATCACGGGCATGCCGATCTGTTTTTAGTTCAGGCAGGTTCAGGAGTATTTGGGTTGAATGGAACATCCACCTCTGCTGGTGTACCGGAAGAAACGATCCGGCATACGATCTGTTTACCCTATAACGACGAGATTGCATTCCGCTCTTTGCTAACGGATCCCCAATACCGGGAGCGCATTGCTGCCGTTATCGTCGAACCCATTGCAGGCAATATGGGATGTGTACCGGCAAGCCGGTCATTTTTACACGCGCTTCGGGAAGAGACGTCATCGATGGGGGCGGTATTGATTTTTGACGAAGTGATTACCGGTTTTCGTGTTGGGATGGGAGGAGCTCAAGCGCTCTACGGAATTGTTCCTGATCTGACCTGTTTTGGTAAAATCATTGGAGGGGGATTTCCGGCTGCAGCTTTTGGCGGAATAAAAGAAATCATGGATAACTTAAGCCCGCTTGGGGCCGTCTATCAGGCAGGTACCCTTTCGGGAAATCCTGTGGCCATGGAAGCTGGCTTAACATCATTGCAAATGGTGCAAGCCCCAAGATTTTATGAAAGATTGAATAAGAAAGCCGATTCTTTAACAAAGCCGGTCAAAGAATTTATCTTAAAGAACCAGTTGAACATGTGCCTGCAGCAGATTGGCTCGATGTTTACGATCTTTTTCGGAAGAAAGGAAGTGAACAACATGGAGGAGGCATCTCAGCTGGATTTTAAAGTTTTTTCTCAATTTTTCCGTTATATGTTGTCCCATGGGGTTTATTTTCCGCCATCGCAGGTCGAGACATCTTTTGTTTCGATGGCACATACTGAAGAGCATTTAGAAAAGACAAGGGACCTTATTTTGGAATATTTAAAGAGGGAATTATGAAAACCATTGTATCTATTATTGGAATGATCGTCTGCATTCATGTAAATTGCTGCGCATATGACAATCTGGAGTTACTTATCCATCCGCAAGAAATTTCAGAACGTATTCTTCAGGTAGCAGCGCAAATCAATAAGGAATATGACGGAGAGGAATTAACGCTCATTATGATCATGAAAGGATCGCTCTGTGTAACGGCTGACCTGATCCGGGAGCTTGACGTTCCATGTAAACTTCAGGCAATTACAGCAAGCAGTTATGGGCAAAATGGCACTCGTTCGGGGGCACTGACCATCACAGGATTAGACCGTCTTACGCTGGAAAATCAACATGTGATCGTTATTGATGATATGTTTGATTCGGGAAAGACGATGACTTCAGTAATGGCCCAAATTCAATTGAAAAATCCGAAAAGTCTAAAATCTTTAGTCTTGTTGTTAAAAAATGTTCCCCATGTTACGTCTTATGTGCCGGAATATGTCTTATTTCAAGTGGAAAACCGGTTTGTCGTTGGGTATGGATTAGATTATAAAGAATTTTACCGCGGATTGCCCGGAATTTATGCATTCATCAACGATGAGCCCTCTTTCTAAAGTCCCCTGCGAAGATAATTCCAGTTCGTTTGTGCGCTATCAAAAAGATAGTATTCCCTGGCCCAGTAGCTGTTATTTGCATCGACCCTTTGAATAGCCTCTCGCGTGAGGATGTCGGTCGGTTGTTGCTGATAAGAACTCTCTTCTGTCGGGGAAACTTCATTAGGTTTAGTCTTTAGATCTTTTAAGAAGAGATCTTCAATTTTTTTGACAACCAGGCATTTATTTGCATCGTTGACATGTTGTTTGAGCTTTGTAAATCTGGCAATCGTTGCCTCAAGTTCCCTTTGAGTAATATAAGGGCGTAACGTTTGCGAGAGGTCCTTTGCTGTACATCTGTTGATTTGATCGAGAATTTCCTGAGTAATGACCCCGGGCATTCTCAGCATTAAAGAACCCTGGTTTGGGATCACTCCTGCGAGGTTACCCTGCCTCCTCACATCCGGAGTTTCCTCTAACCTGGAAAGAGCCCCTGGTATCGCACGTTCACCAAAACAGCAATCTTCATCTATCCCCGTAACATTTCCTTTCGGATCGATAAAATAATTTTTGGGGTGGCGATCACATTCTCCTGCAATGATATCTTTTACTTGAAGTTTAAGCAAACCTTCCAAAATTTTTGGATTGAAAGGATCGAAATGTTCGAACTGAGGGCGCACGCCGAATAGCTGCCATTCTATTTTGTTTTGTTCTGTTTTGGCTTTAGTAAATTCGAATGAAACTGAGCGCAATTGCAACATGGCTGCAATCGATTGGAGTTTCTCTTTTGGAACCTGTTGTGTACGATGCAAAGCTTTAGCTGCGGCTTCATTTGGGGTGATCAGGCGGCTGATCATCTTTCGGTATGTTTCGTTTAATTGAATGGGTTTTGATTCAATTTTGGTAGTTTTAGGGTTTTTTCCCATTGCTTTAACCATGAGTATTCCCCTTTGGCCATTGATGACAGCGTGTCTAGTTTTAACAGAAACTGTTTTAACGCCATATAATAGACAGTCAAGGCAAGAGCTTGCGACTGCACGGGAAGAAAAGTGTCCCTCATCGCCGGCTGGAATGCCTGAGGCTACGGCTGTGCCAATATATTTTTCCTTTAGTTTTGTCGATTGGCTTAAGTGTTCTGAAGCCGGTTTGAATACATAGGAGACATTATCTTTTGTAAATTCGAAAACTGTATTGACTTTTCCTTTTCCCAGAGGTTTTAATTCGACGTTATCGAAAATTGCAGTGTCATTAAAATGGGCAATCATTGCATCCAATTGGGCGAGTTTATCCGGTTTTTTTCTTTTTTGGTACAGGATTGCCGCGGCGGCAGAAAGATTGACTAAAATGACGCTCAATACTTCGCGGTCATATCCCCGATAATATGTAAGGGGTTGCCCTGTAAAAGCATCGAGCATTATTTCCAGTCGTTGTTTATGAATTTTTTCTCTACTGTTTGTTGAGCTCATCATGTTTTGAATGTCTATCTTCCAATTACGGTTTGTTTTTAGGAGATCGGCAATATCGTTGAAATCCTTCGCACTATAGTGTTCGGGTTTTTTTTTCAATTGAAAGGTAAGAAGCTCCCATTCGTCTTTATTCAATTTTTTTTGTGTGGTTTTTGCGAGCATGGGAGGAGCGGATCCTGAAGTTATTCCGGCAGAGGCCTGCATCTGTTCATATTTATCCACAATGCTTTGAAGAGAGGTCGCAACGGTACGCTTTGGTTTTTCGGGTTTCTTTAGTCTTTTACGCATAAAACGCTGGATGATAATTGCTGCCGATGTTTTTTTCAGATCAGATAATTTTGTCAATAAGCGTTCTGCAAGTTGCAGTTCTTCCTTGGCATAATGCAATACATGTTGATCTGAATGAACGGAAGAGTTTTGGATAAGCAGGGCAATCTTTTCTTTTTGTGCCTCTATCTCTTTTTTAAGCTGCTCTATTTTTTTTAATTGAAAAGGTGTGAGTGTTTTTTTGGCGCTTCGTTCCAGACTTTCGCATCTGCCGTCAAGCTCTTTCACAGCTTTTTTGATATGCGACATTTCTTCGATATTCGATTTTTTATCATGTAAATGAGCGATTTTCTCTTGCAGCTCCCGGCATCTTTTTATCTCTTTGGTGCGATGAACACATTCAAATAATATTTTAATACTCTCTTCCGTTTGACTGATCCCATCCGTCAAGGCTTTGAAACTTTTTACGTTTTCACCCTTCGCGATCAGTTCATCGGCAAAGGCCTCCATGTTCCTGACGTTGTCTTCCATAACCTTAAGAACATGATTACTTGTAAGCTGTCTTTTTTCGGAAATCGACCGGACAAAATTGTAGATTTTCTGGATTTGCCGTCTGAGAATAACTCCCATCCTGTTGAGATGGGTCCAGGTCTTTCCTCCATATTTGAAAATAGCATCTTTCTTCCCGATCATCTCTGTGCGCGGAGTCAAATATGTAGTGTCAACCCGTTTTAGAGGTAGATTTGATTGTGTTTCGTTCATTGATTTACTGCTTGTTTTTATTGTCTTTAGAGGGAATGGAACATAAAGCGTTTAAAAGAATCGGTTCTTCTGTATGCCATTGATCTTTATCGATCACACCAGGGTAGCCTTCAATCCACCCCCACCCCTTTCCATAAAAGTCGCTTTCAATAATGATCAGCCGTTTTTCAGGAGAAAGAAGATGTGCGTGGCCTGCATTTGCTATGGATTCTGCAATATATTGAACGGATTGAAATGTTCCGTTGATTCTGGTTTTCACCGCCTCTTCATCGGTGATCATTGCCCCTCCAAAGGGAAGTTGAATGAATGCCCCTAAATTCTTTTTGACAAGATAGTAGTGCATGGCCCAGCTGTTAATTCCATGTCCTGCAAAACCGAACATACAATAGTCATCAACAGGGTGCGATAACACCTCCTGGACAAATTGCAGAATGTTATAAATAGGTTCAGGATCAGGTCTTGAGCTAAAGATGCCTTCCTGGACTTGAGTGATGCTGGAAAGCTCTGCAGAGGGGATAAAGGGAAATGACAATCCTTGCTCTTCAAAAAAATCCTTAGCAACACTTAAGCTTTCCGGGTGATGATTTTGCATAGTATTCATTTTCCACCTCATTTTAAGAACCTCTCTTGGACATTTCGGGTGACTTACAGGTTCTATGTTTCAATGCCCTTTCTCAAATAATTCCAACTCTTTTGCTGACTGTCTAAAAGGTACACTTCCCTTGCCCAATAACTATTGTTGGAATCCATTCTTTCCCTTGCTGCATCGGAAAGCAGGTCGTCAACAACCAGGCAATTTCCTGAGTCATTAATGTGTCTTTTAAGCATGTTGAGCCTTTGAACAGTTGCTTCGAGTTCCTCTCGTGCAATATAAGGTTCCAGAGTTTCCCTTAATGCTTCTTCACTCATTGCATTCACTTGGGTGAGGATTTCCTTTGTGATCACGGCGGGCATTCGCAACATTAACGAAGAATTATTAGGAATGATACCAAGCAGCGCCCGCTGCTCGCGAACATCGACATTGTCGGGGACCGCATTTCTTCCAAAACAGCAGTCTTCGTCGATTCCGGTTACCTTTCCTGTAGCTCCGTTGATGAAGTAATTATATGGATGGCGGTCGCATTCGCCGGTAATGAAGTCTTTAATTTGAAGTTTAAGCAATCCTTGTGCAGTTACACGGTTATCAGGATCAAAATTGATCAGAGTGCTGAGCGGGGTGATCATTAATTTGTAATTTTTTCCCATAAGATCAAATTTTACCCGGACTTTGCGGCAATTGAGCAAACGGGCAATCGTTTGCAGGGTCTTATCTGTGACTGGACTTTCTGCATGGATGAGCGTATCGATATTTTGCTGGATCTTAGGGTCACTAATCGTATATTCCTCTTCTGTTCCCTCTACTGTTTTTGGGCTTTTTCCGGTTGCTTCGGACATCATAATTCCCCTTTGGCCATTGATAATGGCAAATTGGGTTTTAACCGAAACAGTGTCATTGCCATACAAAAGAGTGTCTACGCAGGAACTTGCCACTGCACGGGAGGGTAGATGGGCTGCATCGCCTGGCGGAATTCCCGATGCTGCAGCCGTTCCGGCCAATTGTTCTTTAATTTTTACTTTTCGGCTCAATGTGTCGGGAGATGGTTTAAAGATATATGTAGTGCCATCCGGAGCGGTAAAACTGGAAACGACATTGACAGCGCCTTTCCCTTTTTTCTCTAACACGACATGATTATGTATCGGTACTGATAAATGGGCGATGAGCAAATAAAAGTCCTCTCCAACGGAAATGTTTTTTGCTTTGGCAGCTTCTTGGACATGAACGAGCATCGAAAATAAAATCTCCTGATCAAATCCTCTAAGGTCCCGTTTTTTTAGCATTAAAAACGCTGTAATTTGGTTGTTTCCAAGCTCATTGATATATCCCTTGAGGTCTGTTTCCCATGTTGGCTTTTTTTTCATTTCATCGGCTATTTTATTGAATTTGACGTGATGGCCTCCATGCAGAAAATCGCAAAGAAAGCGGCATTCCTCAGGAGAATGATGGGTGACTGCAGGCTGCTCGGCTGTTGCGGGAGATTTAGGGATGGAATCAAGAGATACATTAGGGTGGGTTTTCTTATACTCCTGATACCTTCTCAACATGGATTCTCCTATACTATTCAGTTGCTCCTCGGTAATTTCCTCTTTAGTATTTGGATTAAGTACTTTACCGCTTGCGACTTGACCAATCACTTTATCTACTTTATCCGACGTCTGTTTGATCTCGCCTGTGGCAGTTTTGCTGAAATGGTACTCGTCTAATTGTTTCAAAACAGTTGGTTCTTCTAATTCATGCCCCTTGTCTCCTTCTGAATATTGCGCAACTAAGGCTTTAGTGATGGCAATTGCCCCTTCTATTAGCTGTTCATGGGCGACCTTACGCTCTGCCTCTGTGTCTTTATATTGTTGATCCACACCCATGTAAATATATTTTGTGACTGTTTTCCCCGAGATGCTAAAAGTGACTTCCATACCGATCGAGGAACTTGCCTGATTTTTTTTCATTTCCTTAAAAGTTAACTCAATTCCTCCAACGGTGTGTTTTGCTTCAGAGGCAGTACCCTTTGCACCGGAAACGGTAACAGGGATGTCGGATGCGGGTATAGATGAAGATGGTCGACCAAGGTCCATGCTCATATTGCCATCCTTTACATTTAATAAATTAAATTATTTGTTTATTTTAACTATTTTAAGTAATAGTGCTTTATAAATTTAATTATATAAATTAATTTCATTAAATTCAAATTTTAAGTAAATTAATGAAGTAAAAACAGCAATAATGACAATAAGGACAATAAGGACACCAATTAAGGACATTGGGGACATGCCTTACAATGTCCTTAATTGGTGTCCTTATTGTCCTTATTGTCCCTTTTTTAACCGGGCACGCAATTTGTGATTCACGTTAAATTTTTCGTAGAATCAAAATTGATGTTCGTCTAGAATGAAGCTTCTATATCAATATTCCTTAAGGCAAGATATGCAGAAAATCTTTCAAGCGTTTATGGCAGTCCTTTTTTTATTTACTACCGGATGCTCTCCGAACAGCTATCCTTTTTTCTCAGATGAAGCATCTACTGTCCGTTCAGGTCCGCTTTTTCAGATCGATTCCGTCGAGCTGACCTACGTGCTTCAAGAATTTACGACAGAGCTGAAATACAATAAGCATTTAATTCTAGAGCAAGCCAAGGCCTTTTATGATGACGGCATCCATGGGCTCCAACTCGAGTTTATCACTCAAAATATTATGGAAATGTGCGAGGCGAGAGATCTTATCGTCGATCTGACAGAAGATTTGTTGAGCAGAATCAACCTGAATGATGACATTGCAAGTCAATTGACAAGTGCCCCTCTATTGCCTAAAAATTTGGAAATTTATATCACGTTTGAAAGCTATTTTGGCCGCTATATAGATCCCAATTATATCAAATGGATTTGTTTAGAAGATGGTCTTGTGACCTACTATACTTTTGATGTAGAGGATGTGGAGAAGAGGTGCTGGCATTCCCGTCATGAAACATATGAAACCAGTCGTAGAATTTCCAGAGCTGAGGAATCAGCAGAAGAGCAGCACACGGAAGGAATCGAACAAATCGAACAAAAGAAAAGAAGTGTGTTTGGCACCAAACGATTTTACCCGCAAAATACATAACATATAAAGATTTTACTCTCAAGTACTTAAGACATTCCTATTTCCCATGAATTCCGTTAACATTTTACGCCATAATTTTCAGGAAATTTACTCAGCCGCTCATTCAAAATCAATTACACTTATTCCAAACCATAAGGGAACCCGCATCTATTGTTCCAATTCTTTTTTTGGACGTCTTTGGCGATGTTTTTATTGGTTGGCAAGCCCGTTCGTGGTGCAAAATCTTTGCAGTCTCAAACTGCAAAAGGCAATGAGCCATACTACCGAAATTTTTGATCGGGAATTGGAGTCGATCAGAGAGCTCTCTTCCGCTTACAGACAATCCATTGCCAGGCTCGCGGCTCAAAAAGATTTCCTCGATCCGGACATCCACAAGATAAAAAAACAGATCACCTCATGGAATATGTCAACTAAGAGAATGTTTAAACTGTTAGATCAAGATCCTGATCTTTTAAAACGGATAAATGCAGCATCTTTAAGCAGACTTTCCGGTAGCCGATGCGGGGCGATGAAAAACTTGCAACGGATCATCGATGCAGAGGGGTATATTGGCGCGCCTATTCCCTATTATATTTTACATAAAAAGGGCTCTAATGGAGAACTAACGGGCAGTGAAGAGGCAGAGCTTGAAGCCTGGGTACAACAAATAAATAAGGTAAAGACGCCCAAATTGAAACTGTTTCAGGTGCTCTCCTCCATTCTTTACTACTGCAGTGAATCAGGCGATCGAAAGGAAAATCTGGAACGAACGGGGGCTTTAGCTTATTCCTTAAGCGTTGGGAATAAGAAAAAAATCCCCCCGGTAAAATGCGAAGCATTTAGTTTGCCGGATAAGAAAACGATGAAATGGCGTAAAACACTACAGCCTGGGGTTAAGATCCCTTATGGAGGACATGAGATCATTTTAGGGAGCGAATTACACCCCGATGTTCAAGATACGGGAAAAATTCGGGTGTTTACAGTCGAGAACCATCCAGACAAGATTGCCTGGATAGGACAAGGCCCGGCTACTTTGCCGATAAAACAGGTGGCCGACAGGACTTGGGCACAAGAGGGGGAACACGAGGGGATTGAACCTGTACAATTCATCGATATGTTATGCGGGGGACGTGTGGCTTTAGTGGAGCGATTGCATTCGATTAAGGATTATCAATGGTCACGCGATTGTAAAACTGACCCGCTTGGGGCTGTCATTATTAGTTTGGTTAAAGGACAGGTACAGAAATGTTCAGGAAAAAATACACAAATCTTGTCTGCCTCGACGATTTTACTGAAGAAACCATGCGATGGACCCTATGTCTTAAGGGCGATAAAACCTCTCACAAATGCCCCATTTAATTTTAATCAGCTGGAGGTTTTTATTGCCGACTGTGCAGGGAAGGATGTAAACGTCTTTAAATATTTAACACAAAGCTCAGGGTTAAGCCGGCACCGTGCTGCGAACGCATACCGGAGATTTTTAAAGGATGTACTGACAGTGACTCCTCCAGTGCCAAATTCCTTAGAGGCAAATATGACCGTGCACCAAATCAAAGAGATCGAAGTATGGGACAGGGCTTCAGAAATGCATGATTTAGCAAATAAATTATGTGAAAAATTAATGAAAGAGACCGGCAAGCCGGAAGAAGTGATTAAGAAGGAAATTTATTATTACTATGACCAAAGCGGGACTTTTAGCATTTTGCTTTGCTCTGAAATCTACAAAGCCATAATGAAGATGCATGGATACACTTCTCCAAATTGAAATGGTTACGTGCCCGTGAGCGTGCCCGTGCCCGTGTGCGCATCCTGTTACCCATAAGTATAGATTTAATTCAACACAAAGACACGAAGACACCAAGACACTAAGAGAGAAGGGTCTACAGGTCAAAATTTCTTTGTTTCTTTGGGACTTCGTGCCTTTGTGTTGAATTTATTATAGATAACGCTTAAAAAGGTTTTTGTTTACTTGTGGGTAAAACTATGCGTGAGCGTGCCCGTGCCTTTGCCCGTACATATTCATCTTTTGGATTGCCGATAAAAGTGAGTGAATCAAATCAAGCTTTCTAGATTCCTTGTATACAGTTTTCCTCTGTGTCTTCGCGCCTCAGCGTCTCAGCGTTGAATTGCTTATTGGACTTATGGGTAATAGGATTCGGGCAAGGGCACGGGCACGGGCACGGGCACGAAAACTACTCCTCAGGTATTAGGCACTAGGCGCATACCAGGCGGCGTTCCAGTCCAATAATGTCTTGGACTTATCGACCATAATATCTCCGGAAGCTCCTTTAAAGACAGTGAAGAAAACCAGAGGGAGCGGAGCTGGCCCCCCAGTATTTCTCCCGTATTGATCATAGGTCGAACCATGGCAGGGACATGCATACCCGGTATCGACCATGTTTACCGTACATCCAAGATGTGTGCAAACGGCGGTCTGTACGCGTACTTTTCCCTCTTTGGATTCGACAAAGACCTTTTGTTTAGGTTTAAATATTTTTCCTTCGTGGGCAAGGACTTCTTCCGGGCGTCCCAATGAAAAAATACTTGGCGGGGTTTTCATCGCATTTGGATAAAGAAATCCAAGTAAAGAGGCTCCCGTCAACGTTCCGGCACCGAGCAAACAAGCACCGACTCCCATCATGGCAAGAAAGGAACGGCGGGAGATGAGGGGATCGCGATCGTCATAATCGTTGTTTAATGAGTTGCGATATTTTGGCATCTGTTATTCATCCTTATCCCGAAACATTTGATATTTGACATCTTCGCTGTCGTCGAATTGCCCTTTGCGCAAATAATAGACATAACTCATGATTCCACCTAAGCTTAAAAGGATCGAACTCAATAAACACCAAAACATGATATACACATCGTGAACGAAGAATTGTTTTCGTGCCCTTGAGCGTGCCCGTGCCCGTGCCCGAATTTATTAAAATTCATTTATAATAAGGCTGTTACCAAAGAACAGCGGAATAATTTTATTGCTCGGGCACGGGCACGGGCACGCTCACGGGCACGTAAACTTTCACACATACAGCTTCAATGTACCCGTTACCCAACCCAGCGGAACGAATAATTCATTACATCCATAGTTACAGCTTGCGTCGGGCATTTTTCGGCACAAAGTCCGCAACGGATGCACAGGTCCTCATTTTTTAACATCGCAGAGCCCATCTCGTCAATCTCTTCTTGACTTAAGAGCCGTGAGTCGACTCCATAAAAGTTATCGACGGCGCGTCGTAAATCTCCTGTCCCTAAATCTAAATTCATTTTGCTGACCGGAACTAGCTTTAAACAGTTGCAAGGACAAACATCGACGCATCCATTGCATTTAATGCAGAGATTTCCATCAAATACGGGGCTGATGTGGCATTGCAAACAACGATTGCTTTGAGCCTTAGCTGCTTCTTCGGAGTAATTATTTTCTACAAGGTGATGGTTTTTTATGCGCTCGCGCGGTGGCTGCATAGTTGGCAGCGCCCATTTTGTATGCAGATATTCTTTATCCCTTATGGGAGAAATTTCAGTAAATTCGCCTACGAACTCCTGATAAGGTTTTGTCCCCCTCAAGTCTGCATCAATCGCCCTTGCAGCTTCCTGGCCCTGTTTGATCGCGGTAATAAAAAGTGCAGCTCCAAATGCTGCGTCCCCTCCTGCATAGATTCCCTTTACAGAAGTTCTTCCTGTGTTTTTTTCTGTTTTAATGACCCCTTTTTCTACGATCAGCTCATCCTTTTTGTCCCAGCCGGTAAATATCTCTGCATCCATCGATTGTCCAATTGCCAGGGCAATGGTGTCGCAAGGGATGACATACTCGGCGTTTGGGATCATTTGAGGGGAAAACCGTCCGGTATAATCGAACAGGGAATAAATTTGTTGTACGCGAAGGCCGGTTATTTTTCCTTGGCTGTTGCGCTCTACTGCAATGGGAGCTACGCGGTTAATGATGACAATTCCCTCTTCAAGACCATCTTCGATCTCAAATTCATCGGCAGTTTGTTCATCGCGGGTTTCCAGGCAGACCATAATGACTTTTTTTGCGCCATTGCGCAAGGAGGATCTTGCCACATCGAAGGCAACATTGCCTCCTCCGATTACCACCATTTCCTGCCCAATTTTCCATTCTTTGTCGACGCAGCGAACGCGCAAATATTCAATTCCCCGAATGATATCGGATGCATCAGCCCCGGGAATTTGCAGATCCCTTGACTTCCATAGACCAATCCCGAGAAAGACAGCATCGTACCGCTGTTGAAGTTCCGTCAAGGTGATATCCTTCCCGACTTTTACATTGTAGTGGATATGCGCCCCTAAATGTTCGATTGCAGCGCATTCGTTAAAGGTAATGTCTTTTTTTAAACGATAGGTGGGAACCCCGTATGTCAACATCCCTCCCGGTTTATCCATCATCTCATAAATATCGACAGAATATCCTATCCTCAAGAGGTCGTGAGCAGCCGTCATCGATGCGACTCCGGCTCCAATGCAGGCAATCTTTAAGCCGTTTGGTTCTGGCCTGGTAGATCCTCTTGCATAGCTCATTTCTAAAGAGCGGATATGGGCTTGCTTATCCATCCCAAACCATTCTGAAAGATAACGTTTTTGGGCGCGGATAGTCAAAGCCTTATCTACGCGGTCCCGGCGGCAGGTCATCTCGCATGGAGCTCCGCAGATCATCCCGCAAATGGAGGCAAAAGGATTTGGGCCCCTTGCAATTTTATAACCTTCTAAAAAATTTCCGGCATGCAATGCGAGCATATAACCGCGCGGGTCTGTATTGACGGGGCATCCATCGCGGCAATCAATCTGGCGCAAGTAATAATCGAGATCGGGAATGACTACGTCATAGACGTCCTGATATATGGCGATGATAGAATCTGAATGAGGCATAGGAGGTATTCCTTAAAGCAATTCACATGGTAAATTGAACTTGTTTCTTTCGTATTCGTGCCCTTTTTAAGCTTCATCTATAATAATTCAACACAAAGGCACGGAGACTCAGAGAAACAAAGAAATTATGCTATCAGCACCTTTCTTCTTAGTGTCTTGGTGACTTTGTGCCTTTGTGTTGAATTAAAGTCAGTACAACCTATAGGTAATAGCATGAAGCCCCAAGCTAGGAACGAAAAAACTAAACACCCGGCGTTATACTACTAAATTGAATTTGAGGTGTCAACCTCAGGATCGGAAAAAAGGATAGAAGGATTGATGACCCTGCAGACATTATGATGATTTTCAAGGCTTTGCTTAAGGTAAAAATAGTTGCCCCTTTCCCATAGGGGAATGCTCTCTGCCAATGTTCTTAAGGGAATGCTGTTTTCATAAGTTTTGATCGGTTTGATTTTGAGCTGTTTGGGCACATATTCTAAAGGCATCAGGTGCAATGGCATCGATTCTTTCACGCTTTCAGCATGGATGAATCGTTTCCTTGGATTCTTTGCATTCTTATTTGTCTCTTCCAGGACGAGCAATTCCATGATCGTAAGGCCGCCAGACCTTGTAATCGTGTGGCATTTGAGCTCCAGGCTGACCAAATGTGCCGGATCCTGGAAAGAAAGAGGGGTAACAAGCAAATTCAAAGGCCAAGGGGTGATTTGCGTAATATGCTGGCAAAGTGTTTTGTAAAAACAATCGTCAGAGAATTTTCCCGCAAAAGCAAACAGTTTATACTGCTGTGAAGGGTTGTCGCGAGCTTTTCTTACAAATTCATCGACATAAGCGATGATAGAGTCGCTGGTCGGCTGGCTGCCCAGCATGAGAAAATAAGCCTCATCGTTTTCATCAATGGGCCAGGAGATATCTTGAGCCCCGGTTGTTTCTGTGGCAGCAGGACTAAACTTTGCCTTTTGATGTTTTAATACGCCCTGAAGCAATTGAAGCTCCTCTTCGCAGCTTAACTTTAATTGCAAGGGTTTTTCTTTGTCATAATGGCTTGCGGCTTCAATGAATGCAGGACGAACGGGCAGCTCTTCAATTTTTAGGTAGCGGATATTGGCCTGTTTCAAATTACATAATTTTGTCAGATCGATGGCAGGGTCATTGGGAGGGGCTGTGTAGAGAATGAGATTTTTTTTCCCCAGAAAGGAGAAGAGCTTTCTCATGGGGCCAAAAAAATGTTCCGAAAGGCTCGTTGGCATATCGGTCAAATACAGATGAAGTTTGACCGGTTCCTTGCTGTGGTTAAAAAACATGTTGTACACTTTAATAGCTAGAAGGATAGAGCCTATTGCCATTGCCTCTGTGCAGACTACTTTTTGCGGACGAGATTTGCAAAGGTCTTTGAGCACACCGAAAAATACGGGAAAGGCAAAAACAACATCGGAAACCGGTTGGAGCATGGCAAGATGTTCTTGTTTTGAAACGTTGCCGCTGCGTTGGGCTGAGTCCCACTGATCTACGCTTTTCTTCCCGACAACTTTCAGGTATTTGACTAAGACGTCTGCTTCCTGTATATGTCCCATTTGTTTACACCAGTCAATAAACTTGTGCGTTTCTTGTAAGAATTCACACTTTTCTTTTGCCATATCAGGGTCGTCGCTCAAGCGGCTGTAAATTTCCTGTTTTAACGCGAGAGCCTCCTCTTCCAATTTAGCGTCTTTGGCAGATCTATGTCCTCCTCCACCGGACGACCATAAATATAAAGTCCCAAAATTTTTATGTTCTCTAATCATTCTGTCGACTTTTTCTGCGTTGTGGTTTCGAGTTAGTCTAAGCTCCCTCTTCTCTCCAACTTCCTGAAGAAGAAGATCGATGAGTTTTTTATCAGCTTTTTTAACTAATTCAATCGTCGATATTTCATGATTTTCACCATCATAATTGGTTAATTGATAGGTAGTTTTATTGTTTTTTTTAAAAGTAGTTAGAATTGCGGATTCGGTACGATCTTCTGTGGTGGACTTACAGGTTTTGTGTGAAAAAAGGGTCTCCAGTGCCTTCTTTTGAATCTTTTGCTGCTTTTCTGAAAGAGGCTGTTTTGTTTGAGGAGTTGAGTCTGCAACTGTGAAGATGTGAGAGCCGCATTTGATATATTGCATGAACCATACCTGAAGTTATTTATACCGAACGTGGTTCAAAAATTGGTTTTTGACGGCGTTGGCTTTGCATCAAAATTTTTGTCTTCACTTGTGCCTTGGCCATTGGCAATGGTCACTCGTTCCAGACGAAAAATTTTGAGCAGCCTCCTTGTCAAAATCCCAATTTTTGAACCACGTTCGGTATATACCGAACGTGATTCAAAAATTGGTTTTTGACCGCGTCGGCTTTGCATCAAAATTTTTGTCTTCACTCGTGCCTTGGCCATAGGCAATGGTCACTCGTTCCAGACGAAAAATTTTGAGCAGCCTCCTTGTCAAAATCCCAATTTTTGAACCACGTTCGGTATAGAATATGTTATTAAATAATATGACACAGCGTTATTATATCTAGTTAAATAATTATTGGTCAAACCCTCAAATTTCAATTGCAATTTTTTGAAGTTGTTTGTGTATAATTTATTTTGTTAAATTGATGTTTGCGCTAATTTACTATTAAAGATTATAATAACTTTATATAACAATTTAGAGGTCATATGGATATTGCTAAAGTATGTAAAAATTTTCCAGCCATTTTACTGGATCCGCATCAAAAACGGGGTTATATTTCTCAAAAAGAGGCTTGGGCTATTTCTGTCATCTGCGCAATTCCTCTTGGGATTCCCCATCTCATTTCTGCAGCTTTTCGCTCCCGCTCAAAAATTCCTCTACAACCCAATGATACCCATGCAAAAATCCGGGAAATATGGGGCCGTTTGTTTGGGAAGAAGGTGCAGGATGTCAAGCCGTCTCACAGCCAAGCATCAACTCAAGACCAAAATTCTTCTGTAGATCCTGACAAGGAAATTCCCCCTAAGACTGAAGAAGCGCCAAATATTGCGGTCAAACCTCAGGGAGAAATCATCCCTCCTGCTACACGTGAATCCCCGGCACCACAGACCCCATTTTTTTCTGAAGAGGATACTCAGCCTAAAGCCAAACCTTCTTCCAAGCCAGTTCAGGGAGAGCCGCTAATAGATACTCCTGTGGAAATATCCCCGGAATTGCATGAATGTATGATGTCTGCCGCTCAGGAGGTCTTTGATAACAGATTGCAGCGCAATTTTAACTTGAATCAGATATACGATATTGTAAAAGAAAAGGCCCCTTCCCTCTTATTGATTGATTTCATTTCCCATCCCGATGTTATGAAAAAATTGCAGTCAAGCAATGCGTTAAGAGGATCGATGCTGAGCTTGTCCCAATCCCATGGTCTTAGAGCTGGGGAGTCATATGATGACCTTCTCCCTTCTGATCGACCACGCGCCATTAAAAGTGACCAAATAGGGAAGCAGATAATACAATATACGGTTGGAGCACTAATCAATTATTTCAAAGAAGAGGATTTAAGCAAATTGATGCAATTTTCTGAAGAGCGGGGAAAGCACCTTGCCAGGGTGATGTTCATCATGAATAAGATGATCTATCCAATGCCTGTTGCGCAACTTTTTAATCATCCATTTACTGAGAAAATGTTACAATCGCATCCATTATTAAAGCAGTTCACACAACTCCTGGTTAGATTAGATAAGTTCCCATCTATTGATTTTGAAAAAATGATGTTCTCATCTGAAAATTTTACAGAAAAGGACATAGGAACATTAGAATATGACGAGAATTTTTATCAGGCTTATTTGAAACTTCCCGTCATTTACAATCTGGAAAAAACCGATACCGGAGGAGGTGTCGCAGTTTCGGGTCCACTCATGGAACTAGTCGATGATTCCGGGTTTGAAAAATATATAAAAAAGATTGAGGAGGATAAGAATCCGAAATAGATAAAGGATAAACCTTCTTTAAGGAGGAAATAATGGATATTAAAAAGAACCTGGGGGATATTGTAAAAGCTCTTCCCGATATTTTGTTAGATCCGCATAAAGAGCGTTCATACATTTCCAAGAAGTTTGCCTGGGCGATCTCTATTATCTGCGCCGTCCCTCTAGGAATCCCGCACATCATTTCTGCGGCTGTTCGCTCTCGTTCCAAGGTTCCTATACATAATGAAACCCATGCGAAAATCGGGGAAATCTGGAATGAACATTTTGCTAAACCAAAGCCGCCGCTAGAGGGTTTAGCCAAAACTATGGTCAGTTTTGCTAAAACGCAAGCAAAAAGCAATTCTTATGATGTAAATAATAAAGAACATATTGCTCGGCTAATGGGTGAGATAATAACAAAATTGGAAACTGATTCGGATCCTAAGGTTACGTTCGTTGACTTACTGAAAGATAATCTGGCAAAAAAAATTCTCATGAAAAATCCTCACATCAAAAAAGTGATCGGGATGCACGAAGCAATGATGGCTATTGTGCCTAAAATTCATGAAAAATTGAAAGATGATCAAATCCTTCAACTCCCTGATGAAGCATGTTTGAGTGATTGTAATGATTTGTTACAACCCCCCCTTTCACTTCTCTATTTTGTCCATAACCCTTATGCCCGGGCAGAACTTTTTAAAAATGAAAGAGCGTTCGAGGTAGTTTGTCATTATACGAACATAACGAATAATCCTGAATCCAAGATCTTAGGCAAGCAATGCCAACAGTATTGGATAAAGGAACAAATAGAGCAACAAAATGCAGCTGCACAAGTTCAAACTGCAGCTGCACAAGTTCAATCCCCTGAGAAACTAGCCCAACCACAAGAAGCTGCAGCTGTTGAAAATTCTTCTGGCACAAATTTTCCAAAAACCATAGAGAAAAAGCCTAAAGGAGTGCCTGCGCCAGCCGAACCTCCGAAGAAGGAAGAAGACTTTTCCGATCTACCTCCTCTTGTCAATATTCCTGAAGTGCAGGTCAGCAATGGTCCAATGGAAATCATTTATGAGATCATGGATCTTGCTAAGATGCATCGAATTAAGTCTAATGATTCTCAAAATATCGCTAATCTAATGGGTAAACTGATACGAAAGGTGGAACAGACGGGCTTAAATTTTGTCGAGTTTTTAGAGGATAATTCAGTAAAAGAAATCATGTCGGAAGATGACCTTTTAAAACAAGTGGTCGACATGCATGAAGCCATGATGCTTGCTGCAGAAGAGTTATCTAAATCACAGGTCACTTCCGCAACGCCTCAGGATTTAAAAAGTATTCGTGCGAAATTAAACGAAAAAAACCCTCCTTTATCATTGCGCCATTTTAGTTGTAACCATTACGCCACGGCAATTTTATTTAAGAATGACGCATCGAGGTCCATTATCGAGGAGTATGTTAAGCTGCAAAAAAATTTGGGCGCCGACAGCCTTGTGAAGACACAATTAGATGCCCTGGAAATGCAGTTGAAAAAATATATGGAAAAAGGGGAGGGAGTTTCCGGTCATACCCTTTTGATTACGCTTGCCAATCAGGTGGTCGATCTGGTTTCACAATTTCCTGATAAATCAATGGAGCAGGACAACATTGCCGAGTTAATGGGTAAAATTTCAAAAAATTTGGAAAAATACGGGGTAAGTTTAAGTGAACTTTTGGCAGACAAAGAGGCGATACAAGTTTTCACAGGCAATAAGGAGATGGGAGAAGTTATCGAATTGCATAGGGCGATGATGAACGCGGCTGAAAAGTTAATTGAGATGGTAACAGACAGCGATCGTCCAGTAAAAGAAAATGCGGAAAACATACAAAAATTTTTAAGAGAACAAACTCCTCGACTTACCTTGCGTCTGTTTAGTCAAAACCCCGATGCTTTGGACAAAATGTTTAAGAGTGTGCAATTAAGATCGGCAATTCTGTTTTACATTGAATCATACAAAAAACTCTCTCCAGAAAAAATTCCAGAGGGGACTAAGATTCAATTAGGAGTATTTCGTGCAGAATTAATGGAACATGCAGCAAGATCGATTTGTACCTATTTCAAAGACGATGTTTTAGTAGATGCGCTTAAAAATAAGGAGCAAAATGATCTTGCCAATATACTCATTGCGATCAGGCAACGCATTGAGCCGCTGCCGGTCAAAGATTTTCTGACAGACCCTTCCGCCAATAAAATATTATCGACACATCCATTGTTGTATAGAGTGGTTCGATTATTATCCACAATGGATATGGAGGAGCCTGAGAATGTGCTGGATAAAGGAGGGGAAGCGGCAAGGCTTGCCCAAAATTTAGCAAAACAGCATGCCAAAGAACAAGGTTTAGTGTCGCAATTTGGCCTGCGGGATAAAGAGCTTTTTCCGGACATTAATGTAGAAAACTTACAAAACGATGCTGAATTTAGGAAATTGTATAAACAACTGGCCGTGAAATATCATCCGGATAAAGGGGGGGACCCTGAGAAGTTTAAGCAACTGAAAAATCTCCAGGAATTGGTTAGGGAAGGTAAATTTCAGACTTATCTGAAATCCTTGGAAAGATTACGGAAAAAGCCTGAGTGAAAGGCAATAAACTACCACAGAGCCCACAGAGAACACGAGAGGGGGTTTTATTAGACCTCTGTGTTCTCTGTGTTCTCTGTGGTGGTTTTTATTTTTGGAAATATCGGTACAATTTTTTTAGAAATTTATTGAAGAAATTATTTTTAAAAAGATATTGAACAGGTTCTTAGAGCAAAATCGCCTGCCAGGCATGACGGATCATAGACTCAAGATCAATATACTTAGGCTGCCACTTGAGTTCTTCCATGGCTTTTTTCGGATCAGCTATCAGCACTGCCGGGTCTCCCTCACGCCTTGGGCCCTCTATGACACGGGCAGGTAAACCGGTGACCTTTTCGGCTGCTTTAATCACCTCGCGAACGCTATAGCCATTGCCAATCCCCAAATTATATGCAGAAGAGGGGGCTTCTTTGAACAGTTGTTCCAAGCCCAAAAGATGCGCCCTTGCCAAATCGTCGACATGCACATAGTCCCGAATGCACGTTCCGTCTTTCGTTGGGTAATCGGTGCCGAAAATCGTCAACAGCTGGTTTTGTTTCATGCTCTGAAGGATTTTTGGGATCAAATGGGTCTCTTTTCTTTTCATGTGTTTGAGGCTTCCTTCGGGATCACTTCCGGCGGCATTAAAATAACGAAGCGAACAAGAATGTAAACCATAGGCGTGGGAATATGACCTAAGGACTTTTTCCACCATTAATTTTGTCTCGCCATATGGATTGACAGGAAAACATGGATGATCGACGCCTATCGGGATATGGACTGGTAAACCAAAAATGGCGGCACTGGATGAAAAGATCATTTTGTCGACATGAAACAGACGCATGGTTTCGAGAAGGTTCAGAGTATTGCTCACGTTATTGATATAATACCTTGCAGGTTCCTTCACCGATTCTCCCACATCGATGAACGCAGCAAAATGGATGACCGCGGAAATAGGGAATTGTTCAAAAACTTTTTTCAGGTCATGCAGGCTGGCAAGGTCCCCTAAGAAAAAAGAGCCATAGCAGGCGGATGTTTTGTTTCCAGTGGAAAGATTGTCGAAAATCACAGGGTGATACCCGGAAGAGTCAAGCATTTTTGCGACATGCGACCCTATGAAGCCGGCGCCTCCTGTCACTAAAATCGTTTTTTTTACCATAATATTTCGCATATTAAGACAGATTAGAAAAAATAGCGACCAAATTTTCGAAATTTGATACAATCCATAAAAAGGACGATATACTACATGTTTGATCGGTCAAGCGAAGCCATTAACTATACAGAATTAAAGTTTTCAAGAGAACAAGGGTTTTTTGATAAGAGCAAAGGCATTCGGCTTTTAATCGGGATTCTATTTGTTCTTTCTTTATTTGTTTTTTTGCATTTTCGGGAAGTCCGTGTCGAATTTCTTGAATTTAATAGTATAGCCCCCGGGTATGTCGTCGCACAGGTCGACTTTAACTTCTTCGATGAAGAGGGGACGATCATTCTCAAGCAGCAAGCCACTGCCGATATTGGAAAGATCTATAAAATTTCAGAGGAGGAGATTCAAAAGCGAAGGCTCGAATTTGAGAATTTTTTGGTCTATAATCAGGACTGGCGTAAATACACAACTGTTGAAATGTTCAATGAAATGTATCAGGCTATCGACCTTGTCGAGCAAGTCCTGATAAAATTGCGTTTTACCGATCCGAGGACTTTCCACAAAATTGAAGAAGCTAAACTCCCATCGCTCTTCTATTTGATTTATACCCCTTTGGACCTTAACGAAAAGGTATTTTACCCAAATCAAATCTGGGATAGCATCTCGGAAATTGCACGCAAAGAAATGGAAGTCCAAAGGGGGACATTGAATGCGATCATAGGATATTTTCAAAGCCAGAGCTGGCAGATGGAAGAGGATGCAAATGGCGAAAGGGCATTGCGGCGAAAACTGCAAAGTATGGTCCCGGATAAATATGTCAGGGTGCATGCAGGGAGCCGGATCATCGATCAGGGCGAACGGGTGACTTTGCGCCATATGGCTATGTTGCAGGCAATGAAAAAAGCGTTGGGGGAACAGCGCAATTTGTGGAACCCGATGACTTTGCTCGGCAGCTTAGTCCTGACTCTGCTGATTACCGGGATTTGCATCGCTTTTTTTCGCATCAATCACCCGCAAATTTTTTATTCAAACCGCAAGCTTTTCCTCTTGGTCACTATCGTGACGGTCTCATTTGTCCTTGCCAAGCTCATTGAATGGTTCTTACTGTCGACAAAAACCGATCTGGCCGAGGTGGTCCGCTATCCGCTTATTGTTCCATTTGCAGCAATTTTGCTTTGCAGTCTGATGAATGCGAATATTGCGACATTTGTATGCGGCTTTCTTACCATTATTTTTACCATGGCCCTTTCGTTTGACAGACAAGGTTTTATGATCGTCAATTTAGCCGCATCGTTAGTGGCAATATTAAGCACCCGTTCTTTGCAACGGCGCAAAGAGATTTTTATCGTTTGCGCCAAATCGTGGATCTGCAGTGTGATTGTCGTTTGTTCTTTGCATTTTTACCAAAATTCATCATGGAGCGTCTCCTTAGTAACAGACATGGTCAGCGGCGCCATTTTCATGCTTCTTACAGCGATCATTGTCGTCGGATTGCTCCCTCTTTTAGAATCGGCATTCGGGATCATGACGGATGTAACGCTTATGGAATATATGGATCCCAATAATGATCTCTTAAGAAGGCTGACAATAGAAGCTCCGGGAACATATCAACATTCTGTCGTAGTAGGGAATTTAACGGAAGCTGCGGCCATTGCCATTGGGGCAAATGGACTTTTTTGCAGGGCGTCTACGCTGTATCACGACATCGGCAAGATGATCACTCCGCAATATTTTACTGAAAATCAACACGGGGGCATGAATATCCATCAATTGCTTACTCCCCAGGAATCTGCACGGGTGATCATTGCCCATGTTGCCGAAGGGATTGCCCTCGCCAGAAGGGCCGGATTGCCGGAACAATTTATCGATATCATCAAAGAACATCACGGAACGACGCTGACCTATTATTTTTATCGTAAACAACTTGACAAGGTAGGCGGGGATAAGTCGCTCGTCGATGAGCGCGAGTTTCGCTATTCAGGTCCAAAACCTCGCAGTAAGGAATCGGGCATCATCATGATCGCCGATTCCATAGAGGCCGCATCGAGATCTTTGGACAAGGTAAGCGAAGAGTCTTTAATGGCCCTTGCCACCCGCCTGATCAAAGAAAAAGTGGATGACGGGCAGTTTGATCATTGCTTGTTGACGATGCAGGAGCTTGCGATCGTTAAATATACATTGGTCAAAACACTGGTTGCTTATGGCCATTCCCGGGTAAAATACCCCATACATGAAATACAGCCGGTAGCAAAAAATGAGATGATTGCCGATGCGTGAGAGTAGACTTGCCTTAGTTACAGGCGCGAGCAGCGGTATTGGTATGGAAATGTGCCGCCTGCTTGCAGGGATAAATATTCCTATTATTATGACAGGGCGAAATATCGGTCGGCTAAACAGTTTGGCAGAAGAACTTCGCCAAAAGTATCAAGAAAAACAAGATAGCTCATCCCAAATCATTTCTTTTGGTGCCGACCTGCAGACAGAAGAGGGAAGATCCAGTGTAGTTCAGGCGATCTGGAAGTATGCTCCGGATTTGATCGTGAATAATGCAGGCATTGGATTATATGGAAATGCATTATCTCACGAAACCAAAGAGCAGTTGGAGCTCATCGAAGTCAATGTTCGTGCATTGACTGAATTCACTCTCGAGGGGGCCAAAGCGATGGTTAAAGCCAAACGGGGGGGCGTGATCTTAAATGTCTCTTCCGCTTGCGATCATCTTGTCTTCCCTGATTTTGCCGTCTATGCTGCAAGTAAAGCTTTTGTGACGAGCTTTTCCAATTCCCTTTACTATGAGATGCTGCCCCTTGGCGTTCATATTCTTACCGCCTGCCCTGGGATGGTCAGTACGAATTTTCGGAAAAGGGGCATCGGACGGCAAATTCCGCACCAGCTTTTCCTCCATGTCTGCAAGATTTGCGGCTGAGGAGCTTTGGAAGCAAATCCAAAGAAAAGAAAAAAAGAGTTGTTTTTTGACTGGAAAACGCGCCTTGGCCTTTTATTGGCAAAATGTTTGCCTGAAAAAAATGGACGGCTAGTATTTTATCGCACTCAATAGACCAAAGGAGACCATGACTCATTTTAGCGATTTTGGGATTGACCCGGCCATTTTACGGTCACTGGAAAAGATGGGGTTTAAAACGCCCTCTTTAGTTCAATCAAATACCTTACCGGTTATTATGGAGGGCAAAGATCTCATAGCCCTTGCAAAAACCGGTTCCGGAAAAACCGCGGCATGTGCGATACCGATCTGCCATCGCGTCGATGTCCATCAGCATGCCATCCAGGCGCTTGTTATTGTTCCGACACGCGAATTAGCTTTGCAGTATGCTGTCGAAACGCAAAAAATTGGAAATGAAAAAGGGGTGAAGGCCTTTGCTATTTATGGAGGAGAAGATGCTTCGATCCAGCAATCCAAATTAAAAAGCGGCGTCCATGTCCTTATTGCAACACCGGGACGCCTTATCGATTTTATTTATCAGCGCCTGATCGATTTATCCGGGGTGGAAACGCTTGTATTGGATGAAGCTGATGAAATGCTCGGTATGGGTTTTTATGAAGATTTGGAGTTTATCATTCAATGTTTAGTCCACTCTCATCAAACGCTTCTTTTTTCGGCAACCATGCCGGTGCAAATCAAGAAAATTGCCAAGCAGCATATGAAAGACCCGGTCGAAGTTTTGTTGCAGCAGCAGCAGGTAAGTCCGGAGACAATTGAACACAAGTATGTCTATTGCCGCCGCGAAGAAAAAGATGGGGTTTTAGTGCATCTGATTCGGGAACTCGATCCGAAACAAGGGATAATTTTTTGCAGGTCCCGCGAAGAGGTCGAAAAAGTCTGCCGCCATTTAAAGCAGGCATTCAGCGGAATTGATTTTTTGCATGCCGGATTAACGCAAGATGTCCGTTCGATCATTACCTCCAAGTTCCGGTCGGGCCGTATCCGTCTTCTCGTTGCCACAGATGTAGCTGCGAGGGGTCTGGACTTTTCCGGCATTACCCATGTGTTTATTTACCATCTGGCTGACGATCCCGAAATTTATGTACACAGGTCAGGACGCACGGGCAGGCAGGAACGTGCAGGCGTAGTCATCACCCTTGTCACAAACAGGGAATTACAGGCTCTTTCCAACGTCTTAAACCACATCAGGCGAAAACCGGTCTGGATTGGAAATCCTCCGCCGCCTCCCCGTCCAAAGAAATCATAAAATCATCAGTTTTAATCAATTTTAACTATATATGAAGGAAAATCTATGACCAGTTCAGTACAGCATGGCAGCCTGTCATCTAAGGGACGATTACAACTTGAATTTGGACCGAAAAAAAAGATCATCAACGTAAGAGTGCATCATTGGTTGTCTGGTCTCATTCTGTCGCTTTTGGGGAGGGCGATCAAACTTCGAGTAAAAACGGGAGCTGGTGCAAAAGAAAAGACATTTTTTGTCAATAAACGAAGTCTGGTGATCCGATCCTTCACTGCTTCTGAAGCTAAATGTAAAACGGACAAAATCACAAAAAAAAGCGTGCAATGAAGCATTTGCTGTTTTATTTCCCGGCCGGACAAATAAAAAACAGCCCTATTCATCCGAGAAATTCTCTGCTGTAAATATAATAAAATTAAAATCGGTCATTGATAGAACAGAGTTTGAGGCCAACCTGATTGCTGCAAAAAAAGGCGACAGTACCGCGCAGTATCATGTGGCCTATGCTTACGATCGCAACAAGGGAGCTGGACGAGATCCACAGAAAGCTCTTGACTGGTATAACAAAGCTGCAGGAAATGGTTCAGAAAAAGCGCAGTACATGCTGGGATGCATCTATGATGGCGACTATGAACATTTTAAGGTGGAACGCGATGCACCAAAAGCCCTTCAGTGGTATAAAAAAGCGGCAAAAAACGGCTCAGCTGATGCTCAGTACGATCTGGGAATCATATATGCCCACAGGTATGAAGAGTTTGAAATAGCACATAATATGCCTAAAGCCTTTGCATGGTTTAAAAAAGCCGCAGAAAATGGTTCAACTGATGCTCAGTACGATCTGGGATGTATATATGAGCAAGATGATAATGGATTTGGAATTTCACGAGATATGGTAAAAGCCTTTGCATGGTTTAAAAAAGCCGCAGAAAATGGTTCAACCGATGCCCGGTACAAGCTGGGATCCATATATGAGTGTGAATATGGTGAATTTGGAATTTCAGGCGACATGGGTAAAGCTGTTGAATGGTATGAAAAAGCGGCTGAAGATGAAGAAGCCAGCGAAGCATTTTACAGATTGGGATGCATATATCAATATGGTCCAGGAGGAATTGTTCAAGATCATTCGAAATCTGTAGAATGGTATAAAAAAGCGGCAGATGAGGGGCACACTCATGCACAATATACTCTTGCATACAAATATGACACTGGAAAAGATGGCGTAGATCTTGATCTTAAGGAGGCGTTTCGATTATTCAATTTGGCTGCAGAAAAAGGGTATGTCACTGCTCAATATTCTCTTGGTTATGCGTATGAACATGGAAGAGGAACCGAAAAAAATGCAACAAAGGCAGTCGAATGGTATAAGAAAGCTGTCAATCGGGATATTAGAGCAAATACTAGTCTCGGGTTAATGTATCTGAACGGGAATGGAGTGGCAAAGAATGAAGAGGTTGCTGCTCAATTATTCAAGGAGGGTGCAGAGAGTAACTCCGATTGTCAAGTTAACTATGGGTATATGTTTGAAAATGGGAAAGGTGTGCCTAAAGATCCTGTTCAGGCTTTTTTTTGGTATGAAAAAGCAGCAAAATCTAATCATCATATAGCTAAAAATAATCTTGCCATTATGTTTGAAACAGGAAATGGGACAGCTAGAGATCTAAAAAGAGCTGTGGAACTGTACAAGGAGGCCGCATGTTTAGGCGACAATGTCGCCGAGCTTAACCTTGGAGATATATATGAAAAAGGAAGAGAAGGGATCGATGCTAATAAGGATGAGGCTATTTTCTGGTATAAAAGATCAGCGGCCCGGGGGAATGCTTCAGCTAAACAAGCTCTCGAAAGGCTGCAACCCAAAGCTAAAGTAGAAGGGCCTTGAAAAGACCAAGTAGCAAGGCCGTCCCCGGCCTTAAAAATCTGGCCGGTATACATTCTTTATCATAACTTTTAAGGACCCACATTCTTTTATTTCTAATGACTTAATATGATTATTTTGTTAAAATAACGATAAAATTATTTATTATTTAAAAAAGCATATAATTTTATTAACAATATAATATATACAGAAACAACTTCAAAAGTTGGGGATTTTGAGCAGCCTCCTTGTCAAAATCTCAACTTTTGAACCACCTTCGGTATAGAACTTAAGGAGTTTTTATGGCAACCCC
The DNA here is from genome assembly GCA_013287905.1 of Chlamydiota bacterium. Taxonomy (GTDB): domain Bacteria; phylum Chlamydiota; class Chlamydiia; order Chlamydiales; family Parachlamydiaceae; genus JABDCW01. The sequence continues at coordinate 31,402 of JABDCW010000001.1, forward strand.
TGTACAACATGGCACGCTATTGCCTAATGGGCGATTGAACCTCGAAGTTGGACCTGAGAAAAAAATCATTAATGTGAAGGTTCATAACTGGTTTGTCGGATCGATTCTCTCTTTATTTGGCAAGGCGATCAAACTTCATGTGAAAGTAGGTCCACAGGGAAATGATAAGTCCTTTTTTGTCAATAAAAGGAGTTTGGCAATTCGGGCGCTTGAATCGGCTCCTCCCGATGCATGTAAAATGGGCAATATATCGAAAGCCGTTTGCAATAAAGCAATCAATGTCTTGTTTCCCGATCGAACGAATAAAAAACAACCCTTTTCTTCCTGCAAGTTTTCATCCATAGATATAATGAGATTAGCTACGATCGTTCAGGAAACCCAATTTGCAGCCAATGAACTGGCGGTAAAGCAGGGCAATTCTGAGGCTCAATATGCAACCGGGTTGGCGTATCAATATGGAAAGGGAGTTCCAAAAGATTTGGAAAAGGCAAGGGAATATTATGAAAAAGCTGCAAAACAAGGTCATGATCAGGCTAAAAACAATTTAGGAAGACTGCTTGAGAATGGATGGGAAGGGGTAGAGCCAAATCAGACAAGAGCTGTTGAATTATATAAGGATGCTGCAGATAAGGGAAATATGGACGCTCAATTTAATTATGGGTATGTGCTTACATGTGGAATAGGAGTAGAAAAAAATTTAGCCGAAGCTGCAAAATACTATGAAAAGGCAGCAAAACAAGGTCATGGTCAGGCTAAAAACAATTTAGGAAGACTGCTTGAGAATGGAAGGGAAGGGGTAGAGCCAAATCAGGCAAGAGCTGTTGAATTATATAAGGATGCTGCGGATACGGGGAATATGGGTGCTCAATTTAATTATGGGTATGTACTTTCGTGTGGAATAGTGGTGCAAAAAAATTTAGCCGAAGCTGCAAAATACTATGAAAAGGCAGCAAAACAAGGTCATGATCAGGCTAAAAACAATTTAGGAAGACTGCTTGAGAATGGATGGGAAGGGGTAGAGCCTAATCTGCCAAGAGCTGTTGAATTATTTAAGGATGCGGCGGACACAGGGAATATGGGTGCTCAATTTAATTATGGGTATGTACTTTCGTGTGGAATAGTGGTGCAAAAAAATTTAGCCGAAGCTGCAAAATACTATGAAAAGGCAGCAAAACAAGGTCATGGTCAAGCTAAAAACAATTTAGGAAGACTGCTTGAGAAGGGATGGGTAGGGGTAGAGCCTAATCTGCCAAGAGCTGTTGAATTATATAAGGATGCTGCGGACACGGGGAATATGGATGCTCAATTTAATTATGGGTATGTGCTTGCATGTGGAATAGTGGTGCAAAAAAATTTAGCCGAAGCTGCAAACTACTATGAAAAGGCAGAAAAACAAGGTCATGATCAAGCTAAAAAAACAATTTAGGAACACTACTTGAAAATGGATGGGAAGGGGTAGAGCCAAATCTGACAAGAGCTGCGGAATTTTACAAAGATGCTGCGGATAGGGGGAATATGGATGCTCAATTTCATTATGGACGCGTACTTGCCTGTGGAATAGGGGTGCAAAAAAATTTAGGCGAAGCTGCAGAATACTATGAAAAGGCAGCAAAAGCCGGTCATGATCAGGCTAAAAATAATTTAGGAAGATTACTTGAGAAGGGATGGGTAGGGGTAGAGCCAAATCTTTCAAGAGCTGCTGAACTATACAAGGATGCTGCGGATAAGGGGAATATGAATGCACAATTTAATTATGGGTCTGCACTTGCCTGTGGAATAGGGGTGCAAAAAAATTCAGCTGAAGCTGTAAGATACTATGAGATGGCAGCAAAACAAGGTTGGCTTGAGGCGCAAGTCATTCTTGGACTGCTATATAAGCGTGGAGACGGTGTGGTTAAAGATGAATTGCGTGCTGCGGAATTATTCAGGGATGCTGCAGACAAGGGGAATATGAATGCACAATTTAATTATGGGCGTGTACTTGCCTATGGAAATGGCGTGCAAAAAAATTTAGCTGAGGCTGCAAAATACTATGAAAAAGCAGCAAAACAAGGTCATGATCAAGCTAAAAACAATTTAGGAATACTACTTGAAAAAGGGTGGGTAGGGGTAGAGCCAAATCTTTCAAGAGCTGCTGAACTATACAAGGATGCTGCGAATAATGGGAATAAGGATGCTCAATTTAATTGTGGGTACATACTTGCATATGGAAAAGGGGTACAAAAAAATTTAGCTGAAGCTGTAAGATACTATGAGATGGCAGCAAAACAAGGTCACGAAACCGCTCAGGAAGCCCTCGACAGGCTGCAACCTAAAAAGTAAATAACAAGAAAGGATGTCACTCTACCATTTGCAAAAATTAGCCGGTTTGTTAAATTTAGAACAAAAGCAATCCAAAATCCCTCAAAAATAAAAGGAATAAAAAATGGCAGAAAACGTTATCCATCTAACTGACGATAATTTTCAAAATACAATTGCAAAAGGGGTCACACTCGTCGATTTTTATGCAGACTGGTGCGGTCCATGCCGGATGATTGCTCCGATTATTGAGGAATTGGCAACGGAACTACAGGGTAAAGTCACTGTTGGCAAGCTCGATATCGAAAAAGCGCAGATGGTCACTGCAAAAATGAATGTTTCCTCCATCCCTACGGTCATGCTATTTAAAGACGGGGAAAAAGTCGATACGATCGTTGGCGTTCGCAATAAAGAAGCCCTAAAAGCATTTGCTCTAAAAGCTTGTTAAAGCTCCTTAGAAAATTCAACACAAAGGCACGAAGTCTCAAAGAAACAAAGAAATTTTGCCTTCTGCTCCTTCTCTCTTAGTGTCTTGGTGTCTTAGTGCCTTTGCGTCTTTGTGTTGAATTTTACGTCAAAGCTTGCAAAATCAAAGGAATTAATATATATATCGTTTTTTACAAATCAAACGAGGAGATGAGAAAGCGATGAATATATTAACCTCAAGACGGAAAAAAGTTCTGAAGATTTTTTTCCTTACTCAAATATTGTCGTTTCCATTGATAGCGCAAAACAATGGAGATGAGACCTGTGATTGCGAATACTATACCTATAACGAGGACTATTGTGCCTATGACAATGATGAATGTGAATGCGATCCCTCTCAATTGTCCTATTCTGAATATTACGAAGATGTTTTACCTCGCCCCGGGCATATTGATCCTGGGCTGAATGTGTATGAAACAAATCTCGATGGGGGAATTTGGCTCCCTGAAGATCCTGTGCTGTTTCGTCCGTTTATGGCAGACCCAAGAGAAATTTGCTATTCTGGCGGTTGGCGTTTCAATGACAATGCGTTATATCAAAACATCATCGATATTTCCTTCGGAGATTCCCTTGCCATTTATCGCTGGTGCAATGTCTGGCCGTGGGGAGGGGAGTTGCAGATTGAGCTAGAAGGCGCCCTTTGGGCCGTATTTGAACCTCTTGAAGTCTCTTCTCCATTAGTCAATGCCGATTACTACGGAGGCATCCCGATCACCTATTCCATTAATGACTGGCAATTTCGCTTGCGCTTCTTTCATATCTCCTCCCATCTTGGCGACGAGTACCTTTTGAACCATCCCGGTTGCGACCGCAGGAACGCAAGTTCAGAATACATCGATTTTTTCGTTTCGCATGATTTGACAGATGAGATTCGTTTGTATGGCGGCTTAGGATATATTGTGGGGGAAGATGAAGAATTTCATATGAGCCGATTTTATTCCGCCGTCGGTGCAGAGCTGAGGTTAATGAATTTGGGATTTATCGATAAAAGCGACCGGTTATACGGCTGTCCCATCTTTGCGATGCATTTTCGGCAAAATGGTGATTTTAAACACCACGTGGATGCGACCTATATCCTGGGGTATGAATTTGGCAAGCTGGTCGGACTTTGCCGTAAATTGCGTTTTTTTATGGAATATCATGATGGATATTCTTTGGAAGGGCAATTTTGCAAGATCCCTACCAATTATTTTAGTCTCCGCATGAGCTATGGGTTCTAGATGGCGGAAATTTTGGAAAGACATTTTATTCATGAGGGCAGCCAAAACAAAGTTTTTTCTGTTGGGATCTGGTTGTTTGCGGTTGCTCTTTTTGTCTTAGGGCTGATCCTTGCCCAAGGGTGGGTTAATCTCAAGTTCGATGGTTTATATCGCACAAGCCCATTTTTGCGGGTGACCAATAGGGATATGTCCCTGTTTTTGTGGCAGCATCCTGAATTTATGCGGATTCATGCAAAGCAAAAAATCTTTTATTTACCAGGATTTAAATATGTCGACAAAGTGACCATAGATATAGCAGAGGCTGACAAGTATGTCTCGGCTCCTCCTGAGGTCTTATTCAGGTATCATACATGGGATCGGCTGATCAAAGACGAGTTTGTCTCTTCGTCGATCCCAACCCCGGAATTTCAGGATTTTTTATCCTACGCACCTGAGTGGCAGCCCTATTATTGGAAAGCTGCGCCAAAAGAATACCGGCAGTTGGTCGAATCTCTGCCTTCAACTTCCATTTCCGATCTGTCCACACTTCCCTCACATATTTTGCCGGTTTCGGTAAAAATGGCATTTGCCGGGTGGCGCAATTATTTTAAAGATGGAGAGGCAATCAATCTTGCCGCCTTAAGTACGGAAAACGTACGCACATTTTTGTCAAAACATCCTCATTATTCCCGCAGCTATTGGAGGAATCTTTTTTCCAATCATCTGAATAGTCTGGATGTTTCCGCTGAAAATGAGACTGTTCCGCGAGAAGAGCTCTCTTCCTTTTTGCGGGTCGCTTTGTACAACTCCTCTCACTGAATGGACGGCATGGACTTCATGGACGATGGACGACATGGACATGGACTTCATGGACGGCATGGACTTCATGGACAATATGGACAATTATGAACAACTTCGGTTTATCACTACCGTCCATATTTGTCCATGTCGTCCATGAAGTCCATATCGTCCATCGTCCATTGTCCATTTTATTTGGCCGCTGCATTGAGGGTCACAATTGCATACCCGCCGTTTTCCCCGGCTTCGGGTCCAAGCTCAATGATGTGATCGGCGCTTTTGATGATGTCCGCATTGTGCTCGATGACGACCATGGTATTGCCTTTGTCGACGATTTTTTGAAGCACATCTAACAATTTTTTGATATCGTCGCTATGTAATCCTGTTGTCGGTTCGTCGAGAAGGTACAGCGTGCGTCCATGGGATCTTTTCGCAAGTTCGCGGCTCAGTTTGATCCGTTGCGCCTCGCCTCCGGAAAGCGTTCCGATCTCTTGACCAAGTTTCAGGTAGCCAAGGCCGACAGAAATCAATAACTTCAATGGCCTGATGATATTTGGGTGATCTTGGAGGACCATGGCAGCTTCGTCGACCGTCATTTGCAAAAATTCTCCAAAATTTTTTCCCAGATATGTCGTTTGCAGGCTGACAGGGTTTAAACGAAGGCCCTTGCACTCTTCGCAAAGGATGTTAACGGGGGGAAGAAAGTGCATTTCGATCTGGCGGTAACCAAGTCCCATGCAAGCAGTGCACATCCCGCTTCGGTGGTTATAGCTAAAGTGCTTTCCTTGCAGTCCTTTCATCGTCGATGCCGGCAACATGGCAAAAAAATCGCGTAAACGGGGTAAAATATCGGCATACGTGCCTACATTAGAACGGGAAGTTAGCCCAATTGGGTTTTGATCGATGGAGAGAATCTTATCAAAATGGGAAATTCCACTGACCCGGCACCCTTTGTATTCCACGGTATCTTTGACTAATACTCCTTGTGTGACCGCGGGTAATATAACCTGGTGCATCAGTGTCGATTTCCCTGAGCCGGAGACCCCCGTCAGGCAGGTAAGAAGTCCTATGGGTATTTTCACGGAAATATCTTTTAAGTTGTTGACCGATGCGTGCATGATGGTCAGCCATCTGTTTGTTTTCATCTTGCGTTTTTTAGAATCGGGGATTGTCAACTTTCCCGAAAGGTACTTGCCCGTAAGCGACGCCTCATTGCCCATGATTTCCTGGACAGTCCCGCGTGCGGTAATATGTCCTCCATGCTCTCCTGATCCCGGGCCAAAAATCGAGGATGTAATCGGCTGTTTTGACGGTGAGGGGATCATGTTCGACTAAAAGGAGGGTGTTGCCTAAACTTTTTAGTTTTGCTAAAGCATGATTTAACCGTGCGTTATCGGAAGGATGGAGACCAATAGTGGGTTCATCGAGGACATAAAGAATTCCGTTTAAGCCGCTTCCCAGCTGCCTTGCCAGCCTGATGCGCTGCGCCTCACCCCCGGACAATGTTGGAGCGCGCCTTTCGAGGGCCAGATAATGTAAACCGACTTCGATGAGAAAGTTAAGTTTGTTGATCAGTTGTTTTCTTACCTCATCAAAAAGTTTGCTTTCCTCGTCTGATAATATAATCCCATTCATGAATGCCAATGCGTGATTAACGGGAAGCCGGCAAAGATCGCTGATCGAAAGGCCATTTATTGTGACGTGGCGCGCTACCTGGTTGATGCGGGTCCCCTTGCATGAGAGGCATTCTAATTCCTCCAGCATAGGGATTACAGGTTCCCGGATCTCCGGGGCTCCATTTTTTCCAATTTTTGCCAAGGCATGGTTAATGCCGGTCCAGCGAATTTTAAACCCCTGTTTTGTCTCTGTCCATTGATCGGATTTAGATCCATTGAGAAGTATTTGCAGGTGACGGGCCGGTAGTTGGTGCAATGGCAGGTGGGGGTCGATATTTTCTTTTTTTAAGAAATCGGTCAGTGTGTTAATGGCAAGGGTAGAGTATTTTCCTTTCCACAATAGTTTTAATAAGGAAACAGATGATTCCTTCATCACTGTTGCGATGTGCATGAGATTTGCCCCATATTGAACCCCCAGCCCCTGGCAGTCGGGGCACATCCCGTTTACGTGGTTGAAGGCAAAGGTGTGCGGGGTAATTTCGGGGAAAGACTGGCCTGTGCTTGCAATGCAAAATGCGAGATTGAAAAAGATATCTTTTTTTTCCGGGAGGGCGCATATCAGTTTCCCGCCCCCAAGCTTTGCCGCTGTTTCGACCGCTTCAAAAAGACGATGGCGATCTGCCGGATCGATTTTCAAACGGTCGACGACTAAAAGAAGTTCATTTTTAAGCTTTCGATCGTAATTTGAGGGTAAAGTTGGATCATCGATGTCATAATAGTTCCCGTTCAACCGGATGCGAAGAAACCCTAAACGTTGCAGCCTGCCAATAATTTCTTCGAAACTTTCTGTTTTTCGTATTTCGATGCATGCCAGAATATAGACAGCTTCTCCTGCAGGATAAGAGAGTATTCTGTCGACAACCTGATCTTTCGTCACCGATTTGATCACTTCTCCCGTTTGGGGGTCATGAGGAATGCCTAAATGGGCAAATAAAATGCGCAAATAGTCGTAGATTTCTGTCATTGTGCCGACAGTGCTTCTTGGATTGCCGGCGTGGATTTTTTGTTCGATTGCGATTGCGGGCGAAAGCCCTTCTGCAGCTCCGACTTTCGGTTTAGGCATTTGATGCACGAATTGACGTGCATAAGGGGATAGGGACTCGATGTATCTTCGTTGACCTTCCGCATAGACAGTATCAAAGGCAAAAGAGGATTTTCCCGAACCGGAAGGGCCTGTGCACACTGTGATCTTCCCCCTTGGGATCCTGGCATCTATGCTTTTAAGATTGTTTTCCTCAGCTCCCAGGATGGTGATTTCTTTGATTTCCGGACAAGGCATTTGTGCGTTTTTAAGTTTTTTTAGGGCATTTTCCGCATTTTCTTTTGGATTATTCTTTAAGGCTGCATAGATGGCGAGGCCGGTCGGCGTTTGCAGACGGGAGATTTTTTCAGGCGTTCCCGCCGCAATGACAAGTCCGCCATTAGACCCGCCCTCGGGGCCAATATCGATGATCCAGTCGGCTGTTTTCACAACGTCCATGTTGTGTTCGATCACAAGAACTGTGTTCTTTAAATCGACCAGTTTGTGCAAGACCTCTAAAAGATGTTTCACATCGTGAAAATGCAGGCCCGTCGTCGGTTCATCCAAAATATAGAGCGTGTTTCCGGTTGACGGGCGGGAGAGCTCTTTTGCCAGTTTGATCCGTTGGGCTTCCCCGCCGGAAAGAGTGGTCGATGGTTGCCCAAGTTTGATGTATTCCATCCCTACATCTTTTAGGGTCTCAAGTTTTTTTTGGATGGAAGGGATATTGCTAAAAAATTGTAGAGCATCCGCAACTTCCATCTCTAGAACATCATGGATATTTTTTCCTTTATAATAGATCGACAGGGTATCTTCGTCAAAGCGTTTGGTTTGGCAGACCGGACAATCCATCCATGCTGCTTCCATAAAGTCCATGTCTATTCTAATTTGCCCGACGCCATGGCATTCTGCGCAGGAGCCCTCTTTGACGTTGAAGCTGAATCGTCCCGGTTTATACCCTCTTGCTCTGGCCTCGGGGAGTTGTGTGAATAAATCCCTGATATCGTCAAAGACTTTGATATAGGTTGCCGGATTGGACCTGGGGGTCCTTCCAATTGCGGATTGATCAATACAGATCACTTTGTCGATGTGTTCAGCCCCTGCAATTTTTTTATGCTTCCCAACCGGATGTTGTCCATTATGCAGATAGTTGGAGAGAGCCGGATAGAGGATATCATTGATCAGCGAAGATTTACCCGACCCGGAAACTCCGGTAACGGCAACAAATACTCCAAGAGGAATATCGACATCGATGTTTTTCAGGTTATGGTGGGCAGCACCAAAAATCTTGAGATGTTCTTTTTTTGGTTTGCGTCTTTTTTTTGGAACGGGAATTTTTTTTAGGCCGGTCAAATAGTTAGAAGTCAGCGAATCATTATGTAGAAGAAGCGTTCGTAAATCGCCATCGACAACGATTTTGCCACCGCGCGATCCCGGCCCCGGTCCAAAATCGACGATATGGTCCGCTTCCCATATTGTTTCTTCATCGTGCTCGACAACAATGACAGTGTTTCCCATGTCCCGTAAAGTTTTAAGCGTACCGATCAGTTTCTTGTTGTCTCTGGGGTGAAGGCCAATGGAGGGTTCGTCCAAAATATAGGTGATCCCGACAAGTCCGCAGCCTATTTGTGAAGCTAAACGCACCCTTTGCGCCTCCCCGCCGGAGAGAGTTGGGGCTGTCCGGTCGAGTGTTAAATAGTTCAGGCCAACTTCGATGAGGAATTGAAGCCGTTGTGTGATTTCTTTAAGCAATTCATGAGCGATCAAAACTTCATTTTCTGTCAGTTGCAGCTGATTGAAAAATTGCAGCAGCTCTTCCACAGTCATTTTTGTCAAAGTGGCGATGCGCTTGCCGTTCAGGAGAGCTGCAGCCGGATAGGGTTTTAAGCGCTCTCCCATGCAGGAAGGGCAGACTTGTTCGTGCATGAGCACTTTCATATTTTTTTGATAGACTTCGCTTTTCGCTTCGCTTAATCGTTTGTGGGCTTCAAAGAGCACCCCCCGCCATTGAATGTGGTCGATCCATGCAGCTCCGGTTACCGGATGGACAAAATGGATCTTTGTCCATTTATTTTCAGTACCATAAAGAAAGACTTGTTTTGCTTTTTCTGATAACTTTTTCCACGGCGTGTTGACATTGAACTTATAAACTTGGCCTAAGTGGTTATAAATATTTCCATAACGCACCGTCTGGTACGAACTGGCAATGGAGCAGCAGTCTTGGGCTATGCTTAAATTTGGATCGATCACTTTGGTCAAATCGAATTCATTGCAGACGCCAAGACCATGGCATTTAGGGCACATCCCCGATGGACTGTTAAATGAAAAATCATGGGGTTCTAAAGAAGTGTAGGATAATCCCGATTTGGCAGAATAGGCATGCATGGAAAATAAGTGCTCTTCATCCCGGTCGCAATCGACAACCTTAATGACGCCCTGTCCATGCTGAATCCCGTTCATCACTGCCTCGGCAATGCGGGAATTGTCCTCTGCACTGACACTGATGCGATCGATCACAATATCGACATCGTGGGCTAAAGACCCGTCCAAAAGCAGCTTTTCCTCCAGTTCGCAGATTTTTCCATCGACGCGCACGCGAGTAAAGCCCTTTCTCATTAATTCCTGAAAGTCTTCTTTAAATTCCCCCTTTTTTTCATCGGCATAAGGGCTTAAGATCATTAATCTCGTCCCTGTGGGGTAAGTTTGGACCGATTTGATGATGCGCTCGCGGCTTTGCGACGTGACGGCCTCTCCGCTTATCGGACAATGGGGAATAGCAATTGTTGCATAGAGTACCCTGAGATAGTCGTAGATTTCTGTCATCGTACCGACGGTAGAACGGGGGTTTCTTCCCGCTGTTTTTTGTTCGATCGATATCGTCGGAGAGATTCCGGTAGCAGATTCGATCTCGGGTTTGGCCATGTTTCCTAAATGACGCCTGGCAAAAGTGCTGAGCGATTCGATGTAACGGCGCTGTCCTTCGACGTATAAGGTATCGAAAGCAAGGGAGGATTTTCCGGACCCTGAGACTCCGGTGAAAACAATGAGCTGGTTAGTTTGCAGGGTCAGGTCGACAGATTTTAAATTATGGACATTAACCTTTTTCAGACAAATTTGATGTTGTTGCATTTAGATCTCTTGCGTATAAAAAAAATTAAACACAGAGGCACAGAGGCACAGAGGAACAGAGAAAACGTACGTCCTTAATAAATTATGGCTATGGTAACAAGGCCATCCTCGGCCTTGATTAGAAACAGGTCGAGGACGACCTGGCTACACTCTTGCCATAATTTTTTGAGTACGTACGGGAAAACCTTCTTTTTTGCTGAGAGCAAAAAGAAAAGCTTTTATTTTTTTTCGCATCACGAAAAAAAATAGTTTCTTAAACGTAAGACAATCTAATTAATTTGTTCTCTGTGTCTCTGTGCCTCTGTGTTTAAAAAACTAGCCCATCGCGTTTTTTTGTTCTAATACACATCGCGCAAGTAGCGCTTTTGCTGTTTCAGCTGTCTGAGATATTCTTTGGTCTGCTGTTCATTGCGCTGTCCATAGCGGCTTACAATATGATGAAGTGCCGCATCGACATCTTTTGCCATCTTCTCGGCATCGCCGCAAACATAAAAGTGGGCGCCCTCTTCCAGCCACTGGAAAACTTCAGCTCCATGTTCGATAAGACGATGCTGCACATACATTTTTTCGGCCTGGTCCCTCGAAAATGCTGTTTCGAGTCTCATTTTTCCCCGTTGAACGAGGGTCTCCCAATAGTCTTTATAATAAAAATGGCGATGATGATGTTTCTCTCCAAAAAATAACCAGTTTTTACCCTTGGAATTCTTAGCTTCTCTTTCTTGCATAAAGGCACGGAAAGGGGCTACTCCCGTTCCGGGACCGACCATGATAATCGCCGTCTCTTGATCATCGGGTAAGGAAAAAGCATGGGCAGGTTGAATGTATACCGGGACAGACCGGGTGTTGAGGGGAACCAAATTGCATAGATAATGTGTGCATGTACCATGGCGTAATCTGCCATTTGCTTCATAGATGACTTCGGCAATGGTCAAATGAACCTCATTTCCCACTGCAGACATCGACGAGGCAATCGAATAAAATCTGGGCAGAAGAGGCATAAGCAGGGAAGAAATCTCCTGCGCCGTCATGGCAGCTTCCGGATTTTCCTGCAAAACATCCAATACAGCATGAGTGCGCAGGTATTCTTTACATTGCTGTTTTTGTTCCTCTTTCAACAGAAGCTCCAAGGCCTGTTTTTTATCGGGATTCGTTTGCCGCAAAGAAATTTCGGAAAGGAACTTTCGCGAGACATCTGCGAGGTTACAGTGATTTTTAAGAAAATCTTCAAAAGAATAACAGATGCCTTGTTTGTCTTTGACTAAACTGTCCCCGCAAGTTCTTGAGGCATTGATTGTCTGTTTGACAAGGAACTCATCGTTGGCAGGCAAGATAGCAATGCTGTCTCCTGCCCGGTATGTAATATTCGATCCTTCCAGATCTAAAACAAAATGCATCGTATGTTTATTGTCGCGGGAGTCTTGATGTGAAGCTACTTGGGATGCACTTAAAGGGTATCTTTCCTTGATGGAGGCGAGGAAGGGGTTGCTTTTATTATAGACGGATTGAGTCATTTTAATTTGTCATTTGTTCTTTTCCATTCGGCTTTCAATCGTTTTAAGAACAGGATCGATTTCCGAACGGACCTTTTTTGTCAAACGGTCGATAAACAAAACCCCATTGATATGATCGTTTTCATGCATGATGATGCGCGCTTCCATTCCCGAACATTCTTTGATGACTTGTTTTCCTTCAATAGTCGTATACTCCACTGTGATTGCGTCCGGACGTTGCACATCTTCCCGGACAAAAGGGATGGAAAGGCATGCTTCTGATTCTGAAACCAGCCTTTTACTTGGGTTTGATACTTTTGGGTTGATCAAAACGACCGGCTCTGCTCCCTCTTCGTGAGAGTTAAATATGACGAACATGCGGACAGAACGGTGGACCTGAGGGGCGGCAAGTCCGGCGCCATAACAAACAAACATCGTCTCGATCATGTCTTCTGCTAATTGCCTGATCTCATCGGTGATCTCTTCTATGGGTTCGGCCTGCTTTCGCAAAACAGGATCGCCATAATAGGCCAAAGGCAATACTTTTGTCTTATCCCTTGTGATCAGTTCAGGGACTCTTCCGGCAATGCATAAGCCCGACCGGTAAAACCATTGACGGTTGGCTTTGATAAAATAGCTTTTTTCTGTGAATGTGAAGTCTTTGTTCTTTTGTGCGGCATGTACGACAAATGTGACAACAGCCAGATCATCAAATTCCTTGAAGTCGAGAATTTCCAGTCGTTGAAATTCTGTTTCAGATGTGAACTGAGCAATTCTCCTCTTCCAGATAAACCGGTTTTCCGAGTAGTAAGGGCTCGTGACATGCGTCGTCGCCATGATATATTCAGGGCGGTCCAGTACATATGCGGAATAGCGCGAGCGCATAAGCAGATATGCGTTTTGTGGAAAGTCGCTGCCATTGTGGTATGGCTGGCAACATTTTTCATAGATTTGTCCGCTGCCGCATGGGCATTTTTCTGTTATTGTCATGGTGGTGTTATGCCTCACTGCTTCGCATCAGGTTATATATGCCATACGCATTGACCGCTGCGATGAGCGTTCCCATTAGCCCTCCGGCAAGCGCACCTATGACCCCAAACTGGAGGCCAACGATCACTCCCTTTCCCACAAGGCCAACCGATGCAACGGCAGCATTGGCAATGATGCCGAGTGCAAGCATTTTAAGAAAGAGGCCTAAAATTTTATTTTTTGTAGTCGTACTGTTTTCATCATAGAACTTCTTTTCGATCATCCTTCCGGCAAAAAGGGCCGTTGTCGATAAAAAAAATGCTCCCACTGCATATTGATTTGCATACTTAAAAAGTAAGCCGCTTGTGCCTTGTAATAAATTAGATGACATGTGATACTCGCTTTTTATTTTTAATCTTTTGCACTAAATACTATGAAAAAATAGCTTTTATGTCAATAGATAATTGGATTAGCGAGAGGACGGGTAACTTTTTTCTGTTCGTGCCCGCGCCCGTGCCCGTGCCCGTGCCCGAACCGTGATCCCGTAATTAATTTCTGTACTCGATTGATAAGTCAACTGGCTATTTCTGATGTCATATTGCAAAAAACCTTTGTAAAAAAATTAGCAAAGAACGGGATCACGGTTCGGGCACGGGCACGGGCACGGGTGCGGGCACGAACGGAAAAAGTTGCCCGTGCGTTAACACTCAATTTCGGGGTAGAGAGGAAACTGCATAAGCAAAGACTTAACGCGTGCATGAGAGCGGTCGAGAACTTGCTGGTCGACATGACACATGGCTTTACTTGGCAGATTCCCTTTTTCGGATGGGGCGGGTGTTGTATGGCTCAATACATCAAAGATAATGGATGCAACCTCCTCCATCTCAATTTTTCCCATTCCCAAAGTGGTTAAGGCAGGAGTGCCAATTCGGATACCTGAAGTATACCAGGGGCCTTGCGTATCAAAAGGAATTGCATTGCGATTGACAGTCAGCAATGCTTTTGTCAATGCTGTTTCTGCATGCCTGCCGGTAATTCCAAACCGTTTAAGGTCAAGGATGACCATGTGATTTTCTGTTCCACCGGTAACTAAACGCACTCCCATGGATCGTAAAGTTTCTGCCAGCACTTGCGCATTTTTTACCACTTGCTCTGCATAGTGGCAAAAACTTTCGGTGTTTGCTTCTTTGAAGGCAATCGCTTTTGCGGCCAGTACATTCGGCAGAGGGCCGCCTAAAATTAATGGACACCCCTTATTAACGGTATCTGCATATTCCGATTTGCATAATAAGAATCCTCCGCGCGGGCCACGTAATGTTTTATGTGTTGTGGAGGTGATAAAATGGGCAAAGGGGACAGGGTTGAATTCGCCTGTAAAGACTTTGCCGGCAACAAGTCCTGCAAAATGGGCCATATCGACCATGAGGAGAGCTCCCACAGAGTCGGCAATCTCCCGCATCGTTGCGAAGTTGATTTTTCTTGGATGGGCAGAATATCCTGCCAGTAAAATTTTGGGACGGACCTGTTCGGCCATGAGCCGCAAAGCCTGATAGTCGATCAGTTCTGTTGCAGGATCGACATCGTATTGGAAAGCCTGCATCATTTTTGATGAGACATTGTGCTTATACCCGTGCGTCAGGTGTCCACCCGAATTTAATGACATTCCTAAAATTTTTTGGTTTACCATTAACTGCCGGATCCGTTCGTATTCTTCAGAAGAAAGTTCATCGAGATTCTTTTTCCCCAATCTCTCCACTTCTTTGTTTTGCACATCGTGGACCAGTATTGACCAAAAAGCAACGAGATTGGCATCGGCCCCGGAATGGGGCTGGACATAAGCATGTTCGCAGGAGAACAGCTTTTTTAATTCATGTATTGCGTAGTCTTCAATTGTATCGACGTTGCTGCATCCTCCATAAAACCTATGATGAGGGTATCCTTCTGCATATTTATCGGTAAGAAGGTTTCCCATGGCAAGCTGAACAGCCAGCGAGGAATAATTTTCCGATGCAATCAGTTTTAAACGGGAGCGCTGGTCGACAAGTTCTTGAATGATGCTTGCCGCAATATTTGGCGCTACGCTTTCTATATGGTCAAGTGCAGCCAGATAGGCAATGGCGCTTGACTGTTGATGCTGGGAGGGTGTTTTTGCAAGGTAATGCGATAGTCTGGAATGATTCATCTGTCCCTCTAGGGTGAATTGGTTTGAAAGAGGTCTTTTGACAAAGGCAGTTTAATCGAAGGATGCAATTGTTCGCAAGCAGTCTATTAAATTTCCTAAATTTTCTTTTACATTATCTTTTTTGAAGCAAATAATTTGAAAGTGTGATATAATAGCGGTATTGAATTAATTATTTATTAATAATAAGCAAGGAGAATGTATGTTTGTTTCGAAGTATACAAATAATTTGGTATCCAGTTTGGCTGGAATTGACCTCAAATACAGAGATAATCCAGACACATCTGTGACCAACTTTGGAAAAGTAGCAAAGCGTTTTATTGCACTTTCAAAACAGGGCAAATGTACTATTGTCAGCAACAGAAAAAAAGCCACCTCCTTAGAGCAGATATCGAAAAAAATCAATCAGATTTTACCGGAAGTCCATAAGAAACTGGAAGAAAATTGGGAATATAATAAAGTAGAGAAAAAATGGGTGAATGCACGTAATAAGGCTCCTATGACAGATGCTGACTCGGCCAGAATTCTTAAGGAATATGGGACCCTTAAACAATTTATAAGGGTGGCCACGGTCCTCAACGCTAAAATCCATGCACATAACAAAGCAGTGGATGAAAAAAATGAAAAGCTGAAAAATAAATATGTAATTATTCGCCTTTTCTCATCCCTTTTAGGCAAAAAGAAAATTAAGGAAATTGACCGTCAATATCTTGGTCGCGGCCGCCTTCCTACAACGACGAGAGTAAGTCTTAAAATAATGGGGGGCTATACGCGTGCTGTCGAAAATGCTGCGGATTTACAAATTGCCGGAAGGGCATTATCAACTCTTGCAACAAGTAATAATTGTGATGATTTGCTTGGGGCCGTGGATCTTCTGGCATATTCATATAGCAACTTATGTAAATCTGATCCAAAAGTAAGAGATAAAATTAAGCAGCAGTTCCAGGAGATAACAAAAAATCAACCCAAACCCTCTAATCCGCCTCCTGCTGCTGCAGCTGATACTTCTCCTGTTTCCCTTTCGCTTGAAGGACCTCCAGGCCCGCCACCACCTCCCCCCCTTGAAGGACCTCCGGGCCCGCCGCCACCACCACCTCCGCCTCTTCTAATCTTTGCAAATGGTTTTAAAGCGCAAGGGAAAAAAGAGGGAGCGGCAACACTGAAAGTCGAAAAACCAAAAGCTCTCTCATTTCTGGAAGAAATGCAATTGAAGCAGCAGAAAATGCAAGAAGGGCGTAAAACACCTCTTGTCGACGTTCCAAAGAATTCAAAGCCGGAACAAGAGGATGAAATTCAGAAAGCTATCAAAGCCAGATTAACAGCGATCCGGGCACATACTAAGAACGAAAAAGATAAGAACCCTACCCATAATGATGAAGATTGGGTATAAGACCCATAATTTCACTTATACCGAAATGCATTGAAAAATTTAGAAAATGCATTTCGGTATTCACTCCCAAACTCTAAGCAAATCTCGATCTTAATCTCGATCTTGATCATGATCTTAATCTTGCTTTTCTTCAATTTTATTGATAAGAGCCAACTAGAGAGCCAAATGTGTGAAGAGTTGGATTAAGATCATGATCAAGATCGAGATCAGGATTGGCTTAGAGCTCTCTTGGTTGAGAAAAATTCAAAAATTCGTTCTAATTTCCTGCACTCTGCCCATCACTAACACTTTTGTTTTCACTCCCTTAATATCCCTTTGCTTTTTCCCCTAGTAAATAAATTGAAGAAGGTGCATTATAACCATTTTATTTCTGTGTTATAATATTTCTTTTTTTAAATTTGACGGGGTAAAAAATTATGTTTGTTTCATCATATACCAATAGATTGGTCAATAGCTTAGCAGGGCTGCCCCTCCTGTACAGGGAAGATCAAGAAAAAACAGACGGTTGTTCAGACTACAGTAATCATGAAAAGTTAGATAATTTTGGGAAGTCAGCAAAACGCTTTATTGTTCTTTCAAAACAGGGCAACTGTTCCATCGTCAATAACAGAAAAAAAGCCGCATCGCTGGAGCAACTGTCAAAAAAAATCAATCAGGTTTTACCACAAGTCAGCAAAAAGCTTGCCGAATTAGAGAAGAGTTGGGTGAATATCAAAGTAGAAAAATTGCCGAAAGATGGCGCCATTTCTAATGAGGCACTCGCGTCCCGTGCTAAAAAAATTGAGGAGCTCCAGACCCTTGCCAAGAACGTCGCAACCCTTAAAGATTTTAAGAAAAAAGCGATCGTTATCAATGCGAAGATCCACGAACATAACAAAGCTGTCGATGAACAAAACAAACGCCTGAAGAAAAAGAATATCATTATCCGCTTCTTTTCAAAAGTTTTTGGAAAAAAGAAAATTAAGGAAATCGACCGCCAATATCTTTGCACTGTGCGAAGGAAACTTGCATGGCGTGCGCAAGCAATAGGGGCTTATAAACGCATTCATAAAAATGCGCACAACTTAAAAATTGTTGGTAATGCATTACAAACTCTTTCGACAGATAATGACGATGTCGATCGTCTTATGGAGGCTTTGATCAGTCTGACCGAGTCCTTTGGCAGTCTTTGTGAATCTGATCCAAAAGCAATCGTTAAAGTTAGGGATCATCTCAAGCAGACAACAATGAAACCGGCTGCTAAACCGGAACCCCGATTGCAAAATAACCCTGTTTCTCCGGGCCCATCCGACCTGATCCCTCAAGTAATCCCAACACCTCCTCCCGGTCTGCCCCCTCCAGCCCCAGTCTTCTCGCCCCCTCCTTCTCTTGCTAAATTAGCAAAAGGTTTTAAGGCGCAAGGGCGTGTGGAGCAAAGAGAAGCGGATAAACTTCCAAAACCAAAGGTAGGGAACGACCTTCTCCAGGAATTAATTTTGAGTATAGCCAAAATGAAAGCTAAAAAGGATAATAAGATTCAAGGGACAACTGGTGCACCAAAAACTCCAGTACAAGTGCCCCAAACTCCAGTAGATGCTTTAAGAGCCCAACTTAATAAAAACAGGCCCAATATTGCATCGGTTGATAATTCAGCAGATAATGAAAGTGATGACGATTGGGATTAGATAGGGACAAATGGGACACTGCGTTATGCACCTCTCACCAGATTACTGGTTAGTCGTTCTTTACTAAATTATGTGGATATGGTAAATTAGGGATATGACTAATAAGGAGGTTTTTATGGCTGCTCATTCTCAAGCCCAACATGAAAAGGTGAAGATTACCATTGAATGTACCCTTGACGAAAGGACTTATATTAAGATGTTGGCTGCTAAGGCTCACTTAGGTTTGAGTGAATTCATTTTGTCTTATGTGCGGTCTGATTTCCCATCTGATTTCCCTCGAGAGCGCAAGCCTAATAAAGAAACGATGGAATCTATTCAAGAGCTTAGGGAGGGTCGCGGCATAAAGTGCGAGTCTATTGATGACTTTTGGGAAAAAATGGGAATGAGTCCTCATGCTTAAACCAGAGCCGTCCCATCGCTTCAAAAAAGATTTAAAGAAATATCAACATAACAAAGAAGTAAAAGAAGCGTTCGATGTGGTGTTGAAACTTCTCGTTAAAAAAGAAAAACTTCCTGAGAAGTATCTAGATCATTCTTTAAGCGGTAATTATATTGGTTGTAGGGAGTGTCATTTAAAACCCGATACTTTGCTTATTTATTGGACTGACGATGAAATTGTCTATCTTTCTAGAATTGGCTCTCATGGGCAACTTTTCTAAAAAAGACATGGGAAAAGGGCCCATGCAGTTTTCCTCAGCGTCTTAGCGCCTCTGCTTTGAATTGCTTAGCGGGTAAAATTATGGTAGGGGCAGGGCAATCGTACTTAATTGGTGTGCCTTTGCCCTCAGTGTCTGGATTGTCTTTTAATGAAATTTCGGAGCGTAGATCACTTTTTCTCCGCACCGTAAAGCATGATTATCGCCTGTTTCATAAACACTGTCATTAATTAACACTTTAAATTTCAGGTCGGTAAAGGAACTTTCGGTTTCCCATGTCCATTCATCTTCGCGGACATTTTTTAACGGCAGTCCTTTATTCCAGCTTAAATGAGCTCCTTCCCCTCGCAGATAAAGCGCATTTCCAAAACCCACATTATATTTGACAGTAATGGATGTTTTTGGAGTTCTTTTGCTTTGGGTTTGGCTCGCGCTTTCAGCATGGAGGACAGTCTTTGGTTTAAAAAAACCAGCTTCTGTCGGCTGAGACGGTTCAGTCAATTGCGAAGAGGAAGAGCCGCGTGGTTTTGTGGAGTTTGATTTTAAATTATCTGCAGCTTTTTTTGTCATCATAACAGTCTCCTTATAATGGAAATTTACTCTAGCTTTTTCTTTTGTGATATTCTTTTTTTTCATCAATGTCAAGAAGTATTTTTATACCGAACGTGATTCAAAAATTGGTTTTTGACGGCGTCGGCTTTGCATCAAAATTTTTGTCTTCACTCGTGCCTTGGCCATTGGCAATGGTCACTCGTTCCAGACGAAAAATTTTGAGCAGCCTCCTTGTCAAAATCCCAACTTTTGAACCACCTTCGGTATAATCACTTAAGAAAAGGGGCATGCAGATATATAACCAACTTTTGAAGTTGTTAGTGTATGCAATGGACCTCGTGCAACTGCCTCTTTAATCCAGGCCGTTTAAATAATTGGAAATTGCCTCAACACAATCTTTCAAAGATTTTGCAGATAACTTGCCAACAATATTGGACCATTCTTTGTCCAGCATCTCTTCGTCGGATTTTGCAAAATCATGCATAACAATTTTAATTTTTAATTGGATAGCAGCGAGGCGATGGAGCAGATAAACAGCCTTGGGGCTGTTGTTAAAGGCGCCGCATCCAATTTTTCCGGAATGGATGACACATCCTGAGCTATCGGGACGCTGATTTATTTTAGCCAGAGTAAACCCTGCCATCAGGGTGTTAAACATATCCATTAATGCAGCCGAAGCAAATTGTTCGGCAGGTTTGTCTGAAAATAATTTGGGTGCGGCAATGGCAAGAACATTGACAGGATTTGATGGGGGAAGAGTGGACGTATTTTTGATAAGAGCTTCTATAGGTGTTTGCTCGATTTTTCTTCCATAGGCCGAGTTTGGGACATTTTGTACGCGATAAAGCCCTTTCATTAATAGGGGATGCGGGCTGCCACGCAAGGCTCTGTTTCTATCTTTTTCATTACCTTTGCGTATGGGAACCGAACTCCAGCCTCCTCTTGTGTCGCTTTGACGGGAGGCAATATAATTTGCCATTTGAGGAAATTCCATGACCATGATTTCTTCCTGAACAAATCCATCGGTGAAACAGCCGCCTCCAAATGTAGCGTTCGCAAAGTCGACCCAGAAATGCTCATCCTTCGCATGCTCCCAAAAATCTTCGCCTCTATTCCGCCAAGCCTGGTCATCATAATCATAAAATGTATCTGTGCAAGTGATGGGATTAGTTGTATAGATGGTGGCCGAACAATGATCGTTCATATAAGCTGGGATTTTTTTCTCCATAAGTGTAAAGGAGATATTTTCTGGCAGCCGTACCGCTTTCATTTGATTTGCAAGTTGCCTTTCTACCCATGTTTCTTGTCCCTTTTCCAAAAGAGCTGCTTTTTTCTGTTGACTCTCAGACCCTTTTTTTAGTTGATCGATGATTGAAGCTAAATGGGACAAGTTTGATGCTTTGGGTTTAAGCGGCAGCTCCTCGGTGCGTGGCTCCCCGGCAAGGGGACTAACGTTAGTTGGTGTTTTAGCCACAACGGGAGATGGCGATGGTGGATTTAGTGAGTCTGAAGTTTGTGGATTATCTGAGGAGTCAGCCGTAAAAGAAGGTTTTGCTGATTTTACGAGAGGAGGATTCTGATTAACCAAAGAATTAAACGGAATGCTTACAGGGTTTGCAGAGACAAAAGCTCCTGATGATGGCGTTTTAATCTCTTTTGCAGCGGGTTTAATCTCTTTTGCAGCGAAGGAATATTTTTTTGTTAGAGCTGCCGGAATAGTGAGAGGGAACAACACAAGCGCAGCAAACCCGGCAAGAAATCTCGCCATAGTATTATGAGATTTTTGTTCTATCACATCCCCGCCAGGATTGAAGGTAATTTTACGCCCATTGAGAGCAAAATGCAAAGGGGCCAATATGGTGTCGACCACTTTATTGACTAAAGGTTTTTTTGGATAAATATAACACTCAGATAATTTCATGGTAATACTCCTGTGAGCCATCCATTCTATCACAGTTTTTTTTTGTTTTCAATGTTTATGAATGATTTTATGAATGATTTGTTTGAATGATTACTACCGTGCGGGTTTTAGAAATTCCTTAAATGCATCCTGAACCTTGTTGTGTGCCGTCTGCCATTCTTTCCATGCATTAATCTCTCTTACGGCTGAATCCAGTTCTTTTTTTTGTCTCTGCGTTTCCAGTAAATCACTCTGCTTCTTTGCGACTTTGCGCCTCTATCGTTAAATATTTGCATCATTACTTCCCAAATGGTATTTAGAGGGACACGATCGGGCGAGCACGTAATTTCACATACGCTTGCTATTGCCTCTAAAAAAAGATTGACTATACAGGTTGTTCATGGTATAAATTGGGCAAAAATCCTGCATTTAACCAAACCATCTAAGAAAAAACTGGCAAGAGACTCAAAGACCCATGAATCACAAGCAACGGAAAAATAGCCCACTCTCAAAATATATCATTTCCATTATTTGCTTCATTTTGGTGGTCTTGATTTCTTATGGTCTTGGCAGACTCTATTTTTATACAACAGCCGGGTTTACACTTGGTAATATTCATTCAGACTTAAAGCATCATATTCAATGGGATACGCGGGAGCCAACAGAAGAAGAAACCCTAAAATTTCAGGAATCAATTGGTCAGCCCTATTACTACTTAGGAAAAGGGTGCCAGTCCTATGTTTTTTTGAGCCAGGATGGGAAATATGTGGTTAAATTTTTTAAATTTCAGCGGGTGAGACCGCAAAATTGGATCAATTTTTTCACTTTCATCCCTTCTGTCAAAGAATATCAAAATGATAAAATCAAAGAAAAAGAGAAGAAACTAAACAATTTATTTCTTAGTTGCAAAGTAGCATTCGATGATTTAAAAAATGAAACAGGAATAGTCTATGTTCATTTAAATAAAACTGACCATTTGCATCATTTATTAACAGTTTATGATAAGTTAGGATTAAAGCATCAATTAGACCTCGATCGTTTGGAGTTTGTGGTCCAACAGCGGGCAAATATGTTCGCAGATACGATCGACGACCTGATGCTTGACGGACAAGTAGAGCAGGCTAAATTGCTTATTGACAGGCTGCTTATCATGGTCCTTTCCGAATATCACAATGGATATGCAGACAACGATCACGCATTGATGCAAAATACAGGGGTATTGAATGGCAATCCGATCCACATTGATGTCGGTCAATTGATCTATAATGAAACTGTATGCGACCCGGCTGTCTATCACCAGGAGTTGCTGAATAAAATGACTCAAGCCCGCAAGTGGCTTGGAAGATATCCCGAACTGCTGGATCACCTCAACAATAGGCTTTTAACTCAGCTTGGAGCAGATTTTTATCTGTTGCCCCCTTATGTTTACAAAGGAAATGTGGCTAAAATTCCCCATATGGTCAAATGAAAAAAGAGAGTCGTTTTTGAAAATTAAGAAGAAAGTTGTTGGTGATAAAAAAACTCTTTGATATAGATTACGGCATCTATCAAGGAGGGATTGAAAATGGTTTCATTAAATAAAGTATTAATTGCAGGTCGCTTAACCCGCAAGCCTGAATTGCGCAAAACGCCTAATGGCATGTCTGTCACTGATCTTTTAATTGCTTTGAACAGGGATTTTGTCAATCAGGCCGGTGAAAAGCATCAGGAGGTTTGCTTTGTCGATGTCGTTGTCTGGGGAAAACAGGCTGAAATTTGCGCCGATTTGCTGGGCTGTTCTTCTTCGGTTGTTGTAGAGGGGCGTTTGCAATTGGATTTATGGTATGCTAAAGACGGGGAAAAACGGTCTAAATTGCGTGTAGCTGCAGAAAGAGTACAATTTGTCGACAAAAAGGTTGCTGTGGACCAACCTCAAGAAGCTGAATGTACAACAGCGTTTTAAATAAAATATCGACCCCAAGGACGGCAGCAAGTGGGAAATTGCATTGCAACATCCAAGCAGGAACAAGAAGAAATTGAACGCATTTTCCAAGGCTTTTCAGCCCAAATTGAAAAGGAAATGATTGGCGATTTTCATAAACAAAAAAAACGGGTCATTGTAATTGCCGGTCCTACAGCGTGTGGTAAAAGTGCTTTTGGAATGGCTTTAGCCGACCTTTGTTATGGGGAAATTATTTCAGCCGATTCGATGCAGGTATATAGGGAGATGGATATTGGAACGGCGAAGCCTTCAGAAAGCGACATGAAAAGGGTAACCCATCATCTTATCAATACGCGCAATCTTTATGAAAGTTATAATGTCGTAGATTTTTATTTTGAGGCAAGGCAAGCGTGCCAAACGATCCTCAAACGCGATAACACTCCAATTGTTGTTGGCGGTTCTGGTTTTTATCTTCATTCTTTAATTTATGGCCCTCCAAGTGGTCCGCCTTCGCTCCCTGAACTTAGGCAATCCTTAGAGGAAGAGAGCGAGCGATTGGGGCTGGATGCTTTATTTTTAAAGTTAGAGGCAATAGATCCGGAATATGCAATGACAATTACGAGACAGGATAAACAAAAAATCATCAGAGGCCTGGAGATTTGTACATTGACGGGGAAGCCTGTGAGCAAATTATCATGGAAAAATCGCAATCGACCCCAAACGTATGACTTTCGCTGCTGGTTTTTGCACCGGTCCCGGGATAACCTCTATAAACGTATCGACGATCGTTGCGATGAAATGTTAAGACAAGGATTTTTGGAAGAGGTGGTGAAGCTCGATCAATTAGGGCTTAGGGAGAATTTGTCCGCTTCGCAATCGATTGGCTATCGGCAAGCTTTGGAATATTTAGATTCAGGGCAAAACAAATCAGACTATGATCTTTTTGTGAACAATTTTAAACAAGCTTCGCGCAGGTTTGCAAAAAGGCAGTATACCTGGTTTCGCAAAGAACCATTATTTCGATGGTTGAATTTAGAGCACGATCAGGAGATTGCCCTGGATATTGTTCGCCAGGATTATGAGTCCCTTTCTTAACATTTTAGTAAGCAAGATTTTATCTCTTTTTTTTCGTTTCGTTGGCTCTTTCTTTACTTAAAAGCTATTGTTTCCGTATAATCTGGGTCAGGGACTTCAGGATAAAAACCAAACACCTTTAATTTAAAAAATATGAATACCGAATCAGTAGATTATAAAGAAACAAAAGAAACAGCCGATCAAGATCTGGAAGAGATAAATATAGAGATAAATATTCAGACAGATGATAAAGATCTTGACAAAGAGGCTGATGAGGCTTTAAATAACCCTCAAACAGATCTGAAAGATGAGAACCCCATGGCAGAAGAAAATAGTCCAGGGCCCGACAGTCCAAAAAAACATTTTGAAAAGTTTTTACAAGAACTGGCTTTGCTTGACGATGTGGATAAAAAACTGGAGTTTGGGATTGATTTTATGGAAAAATCGATTGCTCAAACCGGAACCCCTCATTTCAAAAGCTTTTGGGAAGCGAGAACCATTTGTCTGGAGCTATTTAAAGAAAATATTTCTCCCCCATTGCGTGCCGTATTGTGGGCAAAGTATAATGATTTATCCAAAGAGGCCAGGCGCTTAAAAGATCTTCTCGATGAACAAAGTACTTTTGCCGTTGAGCAAATTGAGATTGCCATAAAGGATTTAGAGCAACATATTGCCGATAATTCTACTCAAAAGCTGCCCCCAATTGATTTTGGATCTCTTAGCGACATTTTATCGGAACATTTTCCGGAATATCTGGATTGGCAACAGAAATTAAATGGTTTAAATACCCAGGCATCCCGGATTAATGCGTTGAGAAAAGAATTGATCCGTACGGAAATGCGCGTAAGGCAAAAAAATAAATTTTTTCAGAGGCTTTCTGCTGCAGGGGACAGCGTATTTCCCTTACGTAAAGATCTGATAACGAAGATCAGCGATCAATTTATGGCCGATATCGACGCTTTTATTGCAAATGAATTTAAAAATAAAAAAAGAACGCAATACCTCTCTTTGTTACGGGAGAAAATTAAGTCTTTGCAAAATGTTGCCAAATTGCTGACATTGAATACACAGGCCTTTACGCATACGAGAATGCATTTAAGCGAATGCTGGGACATTCTTAAAAACGAAGAAAAGCTGCGAAAAAAGGAACGCACAGAACAGCGTGCCGTATTAAAGCAAAACTTTGACCAGGCATTTGCAAAACTGCAGGCATTTAAAGAAGGATATCAATCTTCTGCATTCTCGTTTAGTGAAGCGAGTGCGATGGTTGATGCAATGGGTATTGAATTTTGTCGTTTGGAGTTAGACCCTTCCGAACGCCATGAATTGCGTGAAGCATTTGTTGCTGTCCGCCAAGTGCTTTTGGATCAAATGCAAGTAGAAGAAAAAGCTCGTTTGGAAAAGCAGGAAGAAAAAGAAAATCAGCAAAGGCAGAAAATTTTAGAATTAAAATCGTCTCTTGATTCATTGATCAGAAAGAGCGAAAGCACAGAACTTGATACGTTAGCGGCTGGTCGTGATGAAATAAGCAGGGCTTCACAAGCTTTATCGATGAATAAAATTGAGAAGGTTGAAATCGATCGTCAACTAAAAATCTTGAAAGACCGCATCGCAGAAAAAAAAGAGCAATCATTACTCTCTTTATCAGATGATGACCGCAATTCCCTGGAAAACCTTAAAAGTGTCTTAAGTCAACGAAAAGAGCGCAAGCAGAGTATTAAAGAACAAATTGATCAATATAAGAAATCAAGCAGCCTTTCCGGGTTAGATTTTGAGCAGGCGATGAATTTCAACATGCATCTGGCCGAAGAAACGGAACGATTAAAAAAGATCAATCAAAGCATTAAAGAGATAGAAGAAAAAATTGCTGAGCTGGAAAGTTGATCCTTACCCACAAATATGGAAATTAGTGCTTTTGATTTAGATCATACTTTGTTAAATAGCAATAGCAGTTTTCAATTTGGCCGCTATCTTTGCAGGCGAAAGATATTTTCTTCCAGAGCGCTCATGTTCATTTACGCATGTAGTTTTCTTCACCTTAGCGGAATTTTTTCATTAAAGCGACTGCATGAATGCGCTTTTCATTATCTTTTTAGAGGTGTTCTTGTTGCGAAGATTCAAACTTTGGCCTGTGAATTTGTGAATGAAACTTTGGATCAGCTATTGTATGATCCTGCTATAGAACAATTAAATTTAGCCACAAAGACAGGTCATTTAACTGTCCTGCTTTCCAGTTCTCCGCAGTTTCTTGTAGAACCGATTGCTAAACGATTAGGGATATCTCAGTGGAAATCTACTGAATATGGCATAGACGATAAAAAGTGCTATTCACATATAGCCAAACTGATGTTAGGGGAAGATAAAGCTTTGTATGTTAAAGAACTAGATAAAACTGCATGTAAATCTTCCCTAAACATTACCGCTTATTCCGACAGTTATTATGATCTTCCGTTTCTATTATCGGCCAAAAGGGCTGTTGGAGTCAATCCGGATCGCAAACTAAGGGCTTTTTGCATGAAACAAAAATGGCCCATTATATGAAGCAAAAACACATCGGATTGTTTGGCGGATCTTTTGATCCGATTCATTTAGGTCACTTAAATTTAGCATTGAGTATTTTGGAGCTGCGCAATTTAGATGAAGTCTGGCTATGCCCGACAGCGTTTAATCCGCTTAAACCGCAAGGGTGCCGGGCCAGTGCTGAGGATAGGCTGGAAATGATTCGTCTTGCGATAGAGGACGTGCCGGCATTAAAACTTGTCAACATCGAAATCTTTAAAAGAGGTCCATCTTTCACGGTGGATACCTTAAAACAATTATCAGAAATCCAGAAAAACGAGGGGAGAGCCGATCGTTTTTCATTGATCATTGGCGAGGATGTAGCTCGAACATTTTATCAATGGCTGATGCCGGAAGAGATCATTAAATATGCGCAAATATTCATTGGCGGGCGAGCCGGATATTTTTCAGACAATGAGTTTTTAGGCAGTGAGCCAGTGGTTCAAGCCTTAAAATTGGGAAAGACTGAAGTCCGCGTTATGGAAATTTCAAGTACAGAAATTCGAAGCCGCATTGCTAACTATTTGTATTGCGGGCACTTACTTCCCCGAAAAGTACTGGACTACATTATAGAACATCGGCTATACTGTTAAAAAACAGACCTCTTTCAAGGTCTAATAACGAGGAATTATTGTGACTTTGCAAGACCGAAAAAATCTAAATGTGATAGCGCAGGCTATTTTTGATAAAAAGGGATTTAATATCCTCTCCCTGGACGTTCGGGGACTCTCCACCATGACAGATTATTTAGTGATTGCCGAAGGGACTGTTGATCGGCATGTCAAGTCATTGGCAGGCATTATTAAGTCATCTATTCCGCAAACATCACTACATATCTATCGCATTGATGGGGAAAAGGACGCTGAGTGGGTTATCATTGATTGCGGCGATGTGATCGTTCATTTGTTCATTCCTGAAATGCGAGAAAAATATCATTTGGAAGAGTTGTGGAGTAAAGGAAAAATTGTTGATCTCGAGATAAGCGTGCCGTAGTGTTTAATAAGGATATCTTCATGAAAAAAAGACAAATCGTAGTTACGGGGATCGGTGTAGTTTCTTGCTTCGGCAATGATATTGAACCATTTTATTCGAGTTTATTAGCCGGTAAAAGCGGGGCTGCGGCTATCGATGCGTTCCCATGTGAGGAATTTCCAACGCGCATTGCTGCAAAAATTACGAATTTTGATCCGGGTGATTACATCGACAAAAGGCAGGCAAGGCGCGTAGACCCATACATCGCTTATACCATGGTTGCCGGAAAAAAAGCGCTCGAGTATGCCAAAATTGACCCCCAGGCCTTGGAAAAATTAAATAAGCAAAGATGCGGGATCATCATTGGATCCGGGATGGGTGGAATGGAGACATTCGCTAATGGTGTTCAAACCCTTTTGGAAAAAGGGATAAGACGGGTCACCCCTTTTTTTGTGCCCTTTATCCTTAGCAATATGGGGGGCGCACTTTTAGGAATAGACTTAGGGTTTATGGGGCCAAATTACTCTATTTCTACCGCTTGTGCAACAGCGAATAATTCGATCATTGCCGCAGCAGATCACATTTATCAAGGGGCGGCGGACCTGATGATCTGCGGGGGAGTGGAAGCACCTATTATTCCCATGGGTGTTGCCGGCTTTTGCGCATGCAAGGCCCTGTCGCAGCGAAACAATTCCCCGGAAAAAGCTTCAAGGCCATGGGACCGCGGCAGAGATGGATTTTTGATGGGCGAGGGGGCCGGGGTCCTTGTTCTCGAAGAGCTCGAGCACGCCCTTTCCCGTGGGGCTCCCATACTTGCCAGATATTTAGGCGGTGGTGTTTCCTGCGATGGATATCATATGACCGATCCCAGAGACGATGGGGAAGGGGTTGCTTTATGTGTTCGCAATGCATTGGCGAATGCAGGAGTGTCCCCGGACGAAGTCAATTATATTAACGCGCATGCGACATCGACCCCTCTTGGGGATATGGCCGAAGTCCGGGCCTTAAAGAAAATATTTCAGGATCCGCAAAAGATTGTGATGAATGCGACAAAATCGATGATTGGACATAGTCTTGGCGCTGCCGGGGGATTGGAAGCTGTCGTCACAGTAAAATCAATTGTAGATAAAATGGTGCACCCTACCATTAATTTAGATGATCCCGAACCTGAGCTTTCTTTCCATGTACCGACAAAGGCTGAATTTCTGGAAATTGTCGTTGCCATTTCTAATTCATTTGGTTTTGGCGGTCATAATGCAACGATTGTGTTAGCACCATATAAAGGTTAGATGATTATAGAACATTCATACGGAATTGTCCCTTTGCAAAAAAAACAAGGGGCGTGGCATGTGTTATTAATTCAACATAGGGCTGCTGGTTATTGGGGATTTCCTAAAGGAAGACCAGAAAAAGACGAAACAGCGGAAGAAACTGCCATTCGCGAATTGCGCGAAGAAACAGGGTTGGAAGTCGTGCACTTCATTTCTGATAAAAGTTTCAACGAACAGTATTTTTTCCACCATCGCGGCAAGCACGTGTCTAAGACTGTCTCATTTTTTATCGCGGAGGTGACAGGTGATGTCATCTTGCAGATCAACGAAGTGTGCGCGGCCCAGTGGGTGCTTCTTTCCAGAGCCGATCAGGTGCTGACTTACAATAATGATAAGACTGTGATCCGCGAGGCGCTTTCGCTTTTGGGGACAAAAGAACCATAAGAAGCAATTGCAAAAGTCAAGTTCAAACGCTTTACGGCAAGCAAGATTAAGATCACGATCAAGATCGAGATTAGGAATGTTCTTAATCTCGATCTTGATCGTGATCTTAATCTTGTGTCCTTTTGTCCTTATTTATTCCTTCTCAGTGTAAGTATAAGCATCTTCTGTGTTAAGAGCCGCAATCCATCTGAGTATTTCAGCAATTACTTCATATGTATCTTCGGGGACATATTCGTATATATCGCCATTGTCCCATAGCTGATGGGCAAGTTTAATATTACGTATGACAGGAATATTATTGTCATTCGCAATTTTAATCATTCGCTCAGCCAAAACATCTTCGCCCATGGCAACGATGTAAGGGGCGGCATCGACGTTGCGTTTATATGCGATGCCAATGGCCAGGTGTGTCGGGTTTGTGACCAGGGCCTGGGCTTGCCTGACTCCATCGCTTGGGCCATCCTGATAGGCAATTTCTTGTGCAATTTGACGACGTTTTCCTTTAATATGGGGATCGCCTTCAGAGTTCTTATATTCTTGTTTTAATTCAAATTTTTCCATCATCATTTCTTTGGCAAACGTTTTCTTCTGATAGGCAAAATCGGCTATGGCGACGATGATAAAGAACAAGCCGACCTTGATCACGACTTCGATGAGAAATGCATGGAAAATTAATAGCGAGGAGGCAATGGGCATAGAAATGGACCTGATCAGTACAGGCAAGCTTGAATACATCACATCATAAATGAGCCAGGACGCAATAAAAATCTTTATCAGGGATTTAAGCAGCTCAACAAGAGTTTTCATCTTGAATTTAGCTTTGAGATTATCGACCGGATTAAATTTTTTAATGTCTAATTTAAAGACTTCAGGAGCAAAAACAGGACCCACTGTCAAAAAAGTGATCGCCGTTCCCATAATTGAGACGAGCAATAGAATGGGCATGCTGCAGTAAAAAATAACCTCATTCGCCTGCATCATTAAATTGGAAATAGCCTGGAGCATATCGCCTTGCGATATCTGATTAAATGTCGATACAGTAAAAGACCCCATTCTTTGATACAAAAAGTGACTCATCTGCATGACGATCCAAATCGAAGCAATGAAAGTAAAAGCCGAGGGTAAGTCCTGAGACTTAGCGATCTGCCCCTTCTTTTTGGCATCCTTTAGTTTCTTCGGAGAGGCCTTTTCGGTTTTTTCGCCCATAATATTCTCCCAGAGAAAACAACTCTTCCCTTATTTCAACAAATAGAATACAATAGGAAGAGATTTTAGAGTCCCTCTTCACACTTCCCTTATTCTCAGTATAAACCTAATAAGATTGTTGTGTCAAGAAATACTTTTATTTAACCCGATTAAAATCAAGAGTTTGTATATGTCTAATCTTTCATGCGGCATTGTTGGACTTCCAAATGTTGGAAAATCTACACTCTTTAATGCATTGACATCAAATCAGGTCGAGGCGGCCAATTACCCCTTTTGTACCATTGAGCCGAATGTAGGTACCGTAGCAGTCGATGATCCGCGGCTGAAGGTTCTTTCGGAGATTTCACACAGTTCCAAGATCATTTATGCCTTAATAAAATTTGTCGACATAGCTGGACTTGTGGCAGGTGCCTCTAAGGGGGAAGGTTTAGGCAATCAATTTTTGACAAATATCCGGGAAACTGACGCTATTGTTCATGTTGTCCGTTGTTTCGAGTCGGATGATGTGGTCCATGTGTCCGGGGCTGTTGATCCGATCAGAGATATAGAGGTGATCAATCTCGAACTGATTCTTTCTGATCTGCAAATGACGGAAAATGTCATTTCCCGGTTGGAAAAGCAAGTGAAAACGAAAAAAGATCTCGTCCCCACTTATGAATTCATGGTGCGAGCACGGGATCATTTAAATGAGAGCCGTCCCATACGCACATTAGCTTTAACAGAAGAAGAAACTGCGATGATTAAGCTCTATCCGTTCATATCGGCGAAAAAAGTGCTCTATGTCGCAAATGTCTCCGAGAAAGATTTGCCTATGATGGATAATGTTTATGTGCAAAAGGTAAGGGCATTTGCAGAATCGGAAGGGAATTTCATGATCCCTATTTGTGCTAAACTCGAGGAGGAAATCGCCCAATTGCCAGCCGAAGAACGGGCGCCTTTCCTGGAGAGCTTAGGGATGAATGAATCGGGGTTGCAGCGCATGGTTAAAGCTTCGTTTACAATGCTTGGACTTGCGACATTTTTGACAACCGGTGAGATGGAAACGAGGGCCTGGACGATTACGACGAAAACGACAGCAGCCGAAGCTGCAGGAGAAATCCATAGCGACATTCAGCGGGGATTTATCCGGGCAGAGGTGATCGCTTATGAAGATATGGTATTGTGCAAAGGGCGGGGCAAAGCACGCGAAATGGGTAAAATGCGGGCAGAGGGAAGAGATTATATTGTAAAAGATGGCGATGTCATCCTGTTTATGCATCATTAGACCTCTATTATTGGAGTTTTATGGACTTATTTGTTACATGCGCCAAGGGATTAGAACCTTTATTGGCTGAAGAATTAGAAAGTTTGGGGTATAGCTCTAGTCCTGGATTTCGCGGGGTTAACCTGAAAGATGTCTCCATGGATGCCATTTATCGCATTAATTATCAGTCGCGCATTGCAACCAGGGTATTACTGCACTTGCATCATTTTCAGTGCTATGACAGCAAATCGCTATACAATGCGGCGTTAAAAATTGACTGGCAATCCTATGTTCCTATGGGTAAGACCATTGCCATTGACTCGAACGTATCGCATCCTAAATTGCGTAACAGTCTATTTGCCGCTCAAGTGTTAAAAGATGCCATCTGCGATCAGTTGAAGGAAAAAATGGGAGAGCGCCCAAACGTCAATATTAAAAATCCCGATATTCAGCTCAATCTATACATTTATGAAAATAGGGGAGTCATCAGTTTTGATACTTCCGGGGATTCCCTTGGGAAAAGAGGATATCGCCATGAATCTGTGGAAGCTCCCATGCAGGAGAATTTAGCGGCAGCCCTTCTTACAATTGCCCGTTATCGGGGAACAGACATTCTTTGCGATCCTTGCTGCGGATCTGGCACTCTTCTCATAGAAGCTGCCTTAATTGCCTCTAAAACTGCCCCCGGCTATCTCCGGACAAAGTGGGGGTTTCAATCCCTTCCCGAATATGACGAGGCAAAATGGTTGGATGTGAAGAATCAGATCGATGCGATGCGGGTTGATTTACCAAAAAATTGCATCTTTGGTTCCGACATCAATAAGCAGGCGGTTCATGCAGCCACGGTGAATTTGCGCAGCAGCGGATTTCACCGTTCTATTGACATCATTCAATCGGATGTGAGCGAATTAAACCCGAAAGTCCCGCCGACACTTGTGATTACAAACCCTCCCTATGGGGTTCGTTTGGAGGGAATAGACCATCTCTGCCATCTCTACCGGGAAATTGGCCATTTCATGAAACGTAAAATGGCAACGGAACCAAAACCAACAAAAGGGTTTGTTTTAACAGGGAGTCCTTTATTGGCTAAAGAGGTCGGTTTGCATGTTTCAAAGCGCCATATTATTTTTAACGGGGGGATAGAGGCGAGATTGCTGGAGTTTGATATTTATAAGTGTTCCGAAGACTAGGGCGTTTGGGTATGTACATGTTCACCATGTCTATTCACTATAACTTAAGGCTGAAGGCCTGATATATAACGATGCTACCACGTGAACATTTACTTGGGTACGAATTCTATTGTCAATTGCTTATGGCTCATAATTTAGCTTGTGGCTTTGGATGCCGAGCTTTTCAAGGTCTTTATTGATCTCCTTCGCCCTTTTCACGCGTCTGTTCAAGTTTTTCTTGGGCTGCTGCATTATCTTGTTTTGCAGCGAGTTCGAATAGTCTTTCTGCCTCTTTCAGATCTTTAGCAACCCCTTCTCCCCTTTGATACATAATCCCAAGAGCACCTTGGGCATCTGCATTTCCTTGATCTGCAGCGAGTTTGAATAATTTAGCGGTCGTTGGAAGATTTTTATCAACTCCTTCGCCATTGTAATACATAAGTCCAAGACTATATTGTGCATTTGCATTTCCTTGTTCTGCAGCAAGTTGAAATAGTCTTTCTGCTTCTTTGGGATTTTTCTTAACCCCTTCACCCATGTAATACATACCTGCAAGGATATGTTGCGCACCTGCATTTCCTTGTTCTGCAGCTTTTCCTAATAATTCAGCAGCCTTTGAAAGGTCTTTAGCAACCACTTCGCCCTCGGAATACATATATCCAAGACTATATTGGGCATCTGCATCTCCTTTTTCTGCAGCTTGTTCGAATAATTTAGCAGCCCTTGGAAGATCTTTATCAATCCCTTCGCCATCGTAATACATATCTGCAAGCGTATATTGGGCATCTGAATTTCCTTGTTCTGCAGCGAGTTGGAATAATCTTGCTGCCTCTTTTGGATTTTTTTCTACACCACTTCCACTTTGATGCATTAAACCGAGGTAATACTGCCCCTGATCATATCCTTGATCTGCGGCTAACGAATACAAGTGATAAGCTTCCTTTAGATCTGCTTTAACTCCTTCTCCACTTTCATAAAGGCACCCAAGGTTTACTTGTGCTTTTGCATTTCCTTGGTTTGCAGCCAATGTATACCAGTCAACAGCCGCCTTCAGATCCTGTTCTACTTCCTCATTTCCTTCCTTATAGACCACCCCAAGCTTATTTTGAGCAGAAGAATTTTTTTGTTCTGCAGCTTTGCGAAATAACACAAGAGCTTCTTTGATATCTTTTGCTACCCCATTTCCTTTTTCATAAGCAAGCCCAAGGCAATATTGAGCTTCAGCATTTCCTTTGTCTGCAGCAAGTTTAAATAGTTTTGCAGCTTCCTTGAGATCTTTATCCACGCCATTTCCATCCCGATAAGAACATGCAAGCTCGTACTGTGCCTGGTCGTTTCCTTTATCTGCTTCTGTTAGTCCGACAGCTTCTTTTAGATCTTTTTCGGCATCTTGCTCGGCATGTAATGTGGAGGTTGTTGATGTGGGGCCAGCTTCTGGAACTTTTTCTGGAGTTTTTTCAGTGCTATCTTTTGATGTATCATCAGGCTGCTTGGATGGTATTGCCGGCGTGCTGGCCTGTGCCTGGTCGTTTCCTTTATCTGCTTCTGTTAGTCCGGCAGCTTCCTTTAGATCTTTTTCGACACTTTGTTCAGCATGTGATGCGGATGATGCTGTTGATGATGTGGTGTCGGCTTCTGGAGCTTTTTCTCGAGTTTTTTCAATGCTACCTTCTGGCGTATTAACAGGCTGCTTGGGCGGTATTGCCTTCGTGCCAGTAATATTTTGTTTAAGGAGGTTAAAGTTAACAGGGGATAAAAGATCTCTGAAAGGACGGGAGCTTTTATCTTGACGCCCCAAGCTTAATAGTTTTTTGAACGCATCTGTATTTTTTATACGGGCAACCATATCATTATCGCTGCCAGAAAGGAGGACAATTTGGTTTCTTAAGCTGTTTTTATTCACATAGTAAGTCTGATTTGAGTCATTTGTTTGAACACTCAGCTTGATGGCCTTTCCAAACAGACACATCATTGCACCAACAAAACTATTTTTGTAAACCTTAACAGACCCATCGTTTGGTGACGTAAAAGTTAAATTCAGACGACCATTAGAGGGCTGCCCCGGTAAAAGAGGTGACATAGACATAAAACCTCCAATTTATAAAAAAATTCTATTATCCATCTTTTATAGTATTATACTAATAATATTAATTTACGGAAACGAAGATAAATTGCTATAGAATATGCATTTATAATCTATTTAGCCTTTCGACTGCCTGTAAGATCGTCTCCCGGTGGCCAAAGGCGCTAAACCGCAAATACCCCTCGCCGGACCGGCCAAATCCGCTGCCGGGAGTTGTCACGAGATGGAGCCTTTCTAAAAGATCCTGAAAAGCTTCCCAGGAATTTTTTCCCGGAAATTTTACCCAGAGATAGGGAGCATGCTCTCCGCCATACACTTCAAACCCTTGGGTAACCAGAGCATTTTTGATAAGGGCGCAATTTTCCAGGTAAAACTGTATCGTCTTTTTGATCATTTCCATCCCTTCTGAAGAAAGCACAGAAAGGCCGCCTGCTTGCGAGATATAGGAGGCTCCGTTGAAAATGGTCGAGATCAGCCGTTTCCAGTCTGCCTTAACCGAATGGCCGTTGCGATATTTCAGCTTGTCTGGAACCACAGTCCATCCAAGACGCACTCCGGAAAAACCGGCCAGTTTAGAAAACGAGCCGACTTCAATGGCAACTTCTTCCGCGCCTTCAATCTCATAGATAGAGCGGGGAAGGTTTTTGTCCTGAATATATCCTGCATAGGCGGCATCAAAAATGACAATGGCGCCCGTTTCTTGAGCGAATTGTACAATGGATGAAAGCTGACTTTTAGAAGAAGTGACCCCTGTTGGATTGTTAGGGGAGCACCAATAGATGAGATCGACATTTTTTACTTTTGTCCAGTCGGGCCAAAATTGATTTTCAGAGGTACAGGAAAGGGAGGTGATGTTCTGTACGCCGAGCAACAGGCTTCCATCCAGATAGACCGGATAGGCAGGATCGGGAACGGCGATCGAGACATTGGGCCCAAACAGCATTTGAAGTCGGCCAAGATCGCATTTTGCCCCATCGGAGATCGAAATATCATCGGAAGAGATCTTTTCGCGGTACATTTGCGTGGAAATATGTTTTCGCAAGAGTTCTTGTCCAACTTCAAGGCCATAACCGTGATATCCGGCTACTGTTTTAAGGTTATTTGCCGCATTTGAAAGGGTATCCGCTATGCATGAAGGGATCGGTTCAGAAGTGTCTCCAATCCCTAAACTGATCAGTTGCGCTTCGGGGTGCGTTTGCAGGAACTGTTTCTTCCGTTGATTGATTTCGGGAAATAGATAATTCGCAGGCAGTTTTGTGAAATTTATATTGCGCATCGTCATGTGTCGTCACCCATCCAGACAATATCTTTTTCTAACCAGCGGTACGATTTTTCAATCGTTTTTTTTGCGATCTCATTGACCTGTTTGTCATCATTGTCATTTAAGGCATTAAAGTTGTTTTGAATGCGCCTGGTAGCTATTGTGCAAAAAAAGCCGGCTAACTCTACTGGAGTTTTGCCTTCTGATTTTTCGAGGGATTTGGCATAAGAACAGGCGGCTGCCATCGCAAAAAGGTCGGTGGCAATATCCATTAAACGCCCAAGAAGCATTTGTTTGCGCTCCAGCCGGTGCCGGTACCGGATCATTAGAGAGAAGAGTTTCCTTGCCAGTTTGTGTGCTTGTTTTTTTATGAAACGAAAGTGACAGGCCAGCTCTCCCATTTCGCTGTAAGATTCTGCTTTAAACGAACCAAAAATTTGCTTTGGGTACCATACACTGTAGAATTTGATCAGGCCGGCCAATCCTTTGGTTTTTTGAAAAATGGAAGTTTTAGCATTTAATAGTATTCCGGAACGTTTTAGGTGCGAGTCAATGGCTTCTCTGGTTAAAAAGAGCCTCATGATCTCCGATGATCCTTCGAGGATCGTGTTGATCCGGCAGTCCCGCATGATCCTTTCGACGGGAAAGGGGGTTTCCCCTCTAGCTTTTAATGATCTTCCCTTTTCGTAGCCGCGGCCTCCTCTTAATTGCATAGTCAGATCGGCAATCTTCCATATCGACTCACTGCAGAAGAGTTTTGCCATTGCGGCTTCGATCCGAATATCGACTTTTTTTTCATCGGCCCAGGCGCAAGTCAGCCAAGTGACAGCTTCCATGGCAAGGGTTGTGGCTGCAATATAAGCAATTTTTTCCCTTCCGCTTTCATGAAGGCCGATAGGCATACCCCATTGAATGCGCGAGGCTCCCCATCTCCTTGCGATAGATAAGCTCTGTTTAGCTGCTCCCGTGCAGGCGGCCGGTAACGTCAATCTTCCGACATTGATGGTTGCGAGCGCAAGCCGTAAGCCCTTTCCTTCCTCCCATAATAGGTTTTCGGCCGGAATTTTTACATTGGTAAAATTGATCAGGCCATTATAGATCCCTCCGAGCCCCATAAATTCACAGCGATGCACTACTTCAATTCCGGGAGTGTTCATCTCGACGATAAATGCGGAAATTTGCTTGCTTTCCTTTCCCTTAATCATTTTGGGTGCCGTTTGGGCCATCACAACGATAATATCTGCAACTGTGCCATTCGTGCACCAAAGCTTTCTTCCGTTCAGTATATAAAACGTCCCATCTTCCGATAATGTTGCTGTCGATGACATCTGTGCAGGATCGGAACCAATCTCCGGCTCTGTTAAGGCAAAGGCGGAAATAGCACCCTTCCGAAAGCGGGGAAGAAATTTTTTTTTCTGCTCTTCGGTCCCAAACATTTTGAGGGGTTGGGGAACTCCGATCGATTGATGGGCTGAGATTAAGACAGCGGTAGCGCCGCAATAAGAAGCCACCTTCATCACGAGTCTGCAGTAGTTTGTTTGCGATAGTCCAAGTCCGTTGTATTCTTTGGGGATTTTTAATGCAAAAATTCCCATTTGTTTCATTTTTTCTATCACATGGGACGGAATAGATCGGGTGGCATCGACTTCTTCGGGATCGAGGTTCTCTTTTAAATAGCCGATTAATTCATTACTAATTTTATCGCCAATCTTTTTATCTTCTTCGCTTTGAGAGGGAAAAGGGATTAAGTGCTGGGAGTCGAAATGCCCGTTAAAAAGCTGTTTTCCAAAAGAGGGAAGCTGATAATTGTCTCTGGCAAGTTCAGTCATTTCAAGCGCTTGTCTCTTCGATTCATTGCCAGCGCCTGCAGCGGCAGCCAGATCGAGCTGATCTTCTCCATTTTCCTGATCTGTTTGATGATTTGTATGATTGATTGTCATAAACAATTGATCCTCTTATGGTTTTAGAAAAAAATTGCCTTATCACCGACTCTTTCATTTAACAATGAGGGACTTTGTTTGTAAAGAAGAATTGCTTTGGCAAGACATTGTTGGGTGTATGCAGAATAGGCAAAATATACCGAATCCCAATTTTTGAACCCCTTCGGTATATGAATCTAAACATTAGATTATTTCTAATATTGTCCGTGAAAATTCTTCGCAATAAGCTATTCCTTTTTTATTATTTTTTTCCTTTTTGTTCCTCTGCGCCTCTGCGCCTCCGCGCCTCTGCGTTGGCCTCTTGCCCTTGCCCGAATATTTATTGAATCGTGCATGGACATGCATCCAATCACCTATAAATCTGATAAGCAATTCAACGCGGAGGCGCGGAGGCGCAGAGGCGCAGAGAAAACAAAAAAAGCATCCTCGCGATCAATTACGTGAATATTTGATTTTTTTTTATGATAATGTTAGAATTAAGGAATAATAATATAATGGTTTTAATTTTATTTAACAAAGGTGAAGGTTGTTATGTCTGATGTTCATTTTTTTACCCCGGTAGTGAATTTTTTTACCCCAATAAAGAATACCGAAGCTGGAGTTAATGAAAAATACAAAAATCTTCGGTTTTGTGAAAAATTATTTGATTTTGGTCAGCGAAGTGTACGAGTGACGAAAATTGAAAATGGGGAGGCTAATTTTGCCGATAATAGTCCCGCGGAAAAATCCCTTGCCAGGTTCACAGGTTATGCCATTAAAGCCGCCTTAATCGCAACAGTTCTCTTACCTACCGTGGCAATAATTGGAAAGTATATTTATAGAAAAGCAAATCATTATACCGCAAAATCGCCAGGTTTTGAGAAGAAAGTCACAGATGCAGCAGCGAAGGCGCTTGGTTTAGTAAGAAAGGATTCACACATTCAACTCCCAACCGGAGCTGCGCCTAAGGATCCAATGCCGCCGGTTTCATCAGAACCTTCCGGGACTACGGGAGAAGAACCTCCATTATTCACAACTGTAACGACAGGTCCAACTGCCCCTGTAACAACAGAAGAACCGGGGAGTACGTCCTCTTCAGCTTTGAGCGACGTCAATCTTAAACACAAAGAATTTAGGGACGCAAGCGTCTATATTGCAGGCTATATGGGAGCAATAGAAGAAGCAATAAAAGGCATTCCTAAACCTTCAAAGGAAAGCCCCATTGATATCGATTTCCTAATCGCGATCAACCAGGCGCTTGTGGAAATTTCTACAATCCGCGAAGTGCTTGATGGGGAAATCGCTGCCTTCAAGGAAAGTGAGGAGAAAATAAATAGCAAGCTCAGCGTGGAAGAAGCTGAGCTTGCCAGGAAGGAATTATCCACGATCAAAGTAGATAAGTCTTTACTTGCAAAACAAGAAGAACTCAAGAAACAGTTGGAAGAAGTAGTGAAAGAGAATAATGAAGCGATAGCCGGCCACGCTAATGTTCTGTTATCTAATCCTAAAAAACCTCACAGGTTTGTGAGCGGGTTTTTCAGCGCTTTAAAGAAGGAAATCGGGCTTAAGGACACTCAAATTCCTTCTTCTGAACTCTTAAGTACCGAAATTGCAAAAACGGGAATTGCGAATCAGGGGAATAGCTGCTGGCTAAATTCATGTATGCAGTCCATGCTATCTTCCAGGGTTATTGTGGCTGCGTTGGATGAGTTGGTGCCAGGTGATATTTCCAAATTACCTCTTGAAGAACCATCAATAGAGATCCCTGTCATGAAATCCTTTAAAGAGATACGTAAGGCAATGGCAGCCTCTCCTACCCCGGAAATACTAGGAAGAATTGCTGCGCAATTACGAATCAATTTATTTAAATCGCTTGGTAGTCCAGAAAAAGATCGTAGGGAATATAGGCCCGGTCAGGAACGCCATATGCACGATCCCGGAACTTTATACTTAATGCTTTTAAAGAATTTAGGGTTGATGCCTATTGTTACACAAATATCGACACCGTTAGATGAGACAGGGGCCTCAATGGGCGACCCTAAGCTTGACCCCAATCCTATTCTATTACCGCTTCCTTCTCTTGAAGTTGCCGGACAGGAAGGTTCAAGTAAACCGACAGTTCAAACACTCTTGACTAGTGAAACTAGTGAAGATGAAAGCACAAAATCAGATCCTTGGAAACGGGGTGGAAAAATTGTTCACACCAGAAAGACAAGATATGAGATCAAAGGTACGCCCCCTCCAGTCCTTGTCGTACAGATGAAAGCAGGTTATGACAAAGAAGATGATCGTGCAGTTGACTCTTATAAGCTCCAAAAAGATGATCTCGAAATCGATATTAAAAAAATGTTACCTGATGCTGGCGATATTTCTACAAAATATAGGCTAGTTAGTTTTGCACAAAATCAAAGTCAGGGTCATTGGGTTGCTTTTGGCATGGAGAAAGACAAGTGGCGTTATTTTAGCGATTCCTATGTGAAAGAAAATCCTACCATTATTGATCAAGTGGCAGATTATTGTATCTATGAACGCATCGAGTAGGAGTGTTTTTTATTAGTGAAGTCATATGACAGCAATTAACTTCTTTACTCCTATTTCAAACCCCTATGAAATTCAGAAAGAGAGATGTCACCGCCTTCGCTTTTGCGAACAATTGTTTAATTTTGGGCAACGGAGCGTCCATATTACGAAGGTTAGCAGTGATCAGGTGGAGATCACAGATGACAACCAACATAAAGGGGATAAGAGGGCTTTAACTTATCTCGGGTTTGCCATCAAAGCCGCCCTGATCGCCACGCTTGTTTTACCGGCAATGGCCGTTTTTGGGAAATGCATTTATAGAAAAGCAAATCATTTTTGCATGAAACCATCTGATTCTGAACCCAAAATAGCGAATGCAGCAGGACAGGCACTGGATTCCCTTAAAGGTAGTTCTCAGGCACAATCTCCTTCATCGCCTGCGGTAAAAAAATATGACCAAATCAAGAAGATGTTAGCCAAAATGACCGGCAGGTTTATCGATGCTTTTTTCCGCCCCTTTAGGCGGGGAACGGGAATTGATGAATCTCAATTTCCTTTACTCTCTGCCCTTCAAACACAAGAAATTGAAAAAACGGGGATTGCCAATCAAGGAAATAGCTGCTGGTTAAACTCAATGATCCAGTCAATGCTTTCCTCCAGAGTGATTGTATCGGCGCTTGACGAAATGATAAAAAATAACTTTTCTAATCTGAAAGTGGAAAATCCTTTGGAAATTCCGGTCATCAAGTCATTTTCTATCCTGCGGCAGGCAATGAGAATTCCCAATATTTCCCCTCGACAGCTGGGGAGAATTGCTGCACAGATGCGTAATTCTTTATTTAAGGGGATTTTTTCGGAGTATCAGCCGAAACAAAAAAAGCGTATGCACGATCCGGGAGTGCTTTATTTAATGCTCTTAAAAAATTTAGGGCTGTTCTTTCCGGTAACGCAAACGACAAGAGGTGTCGATGAGAGCGGAATTGAGCTTCACAGAAAACAAGAGACTCAGCCGAATTTATTGTTCCTAGACGTTGATGGAACGAAACAATCTATTCAAAGCCGTATGGTGTCTGAAGTTACCGAGACAAGCGACACTTGGAAAAGCGAAACGGGGAATATTATTCCCTTAAGAAAGACAACATTGACGATAAGCGGGAAGCCGCCTCCTGTACTAGTCGTTCAGCTGAAATCAAATTATGACGCGAAAACAGACCGGGCATGTGACTCTTATCAAATGCAACAGGAAGATTTAGAAATTGACATTAAGGAGATGCTGCCTGATG
Organism: Chlamydiota bacterium; assembly: GCA_013287905.1. Lineage (GTDB taxonomy): Bacteria > Chlamydiota > Chlamydiia > Chlamydiales > Parachlamydiaceae > JABDCW01. The sequence continues at coordinate 73,734 of JABDCW010000001.1, forward strand.
CTGACGGCGTTTCTACAAAATATAGATTGATCAGCTTTGCACAGAACCAAGATCAGGTACATTGGGTAGCTTTTGGCATGGAGAAAAACAAATGGCGGTTATTTAATGATTCTTATGTGAGCGATACCCATTCTGTTATTGGTCAGCAGGCGCATTATTGTATTTATGAACGGATAGATTAACTGCGAGGAGTCAATGCAAAAAATCAATTTTTTTACCCCTATCTCAAGTACAGGGGATGATCATGAAAAATACCATGCCTTGCGGTTTTGTGAACAATTGTTTAATTTTGGACAGCGCAGTGTCCATATTACAAACATTAGCAGCGATCAGGTAGAAATTGCAGATGATCCTGATAAAGACAAGAAGCGTTTAAGATATTTAGGTTATGCAATTAAAGTTGCCATGATCGCCACAATTGTTTTACCGGCAATGGCAATGATCGGGAAATGTATTTATAGAAAGGCAAATCATTTTCACGTAAAGCCATCAACTGCCGAACCAAAGGTTGTGAATGCAGCAGGAGGCGTGCTTTCTCCTGTCACTCCGCCACTCCCCCCTGAGCAACCAAAGCCGCCGGTGACAGAGCCGCCAAAGCCTCCGGTTACAGAGCCGCCAAAGCCGCCAAAGTCTCCGGTCACAGAGCCGCAAAAGCCTCCGGTCACAGAGCCGCAAAAGCCTCCGGTCACAGAGCCGCAAAAACCGCCTGAGGAACCAGTCTCAGAGCTGCCAAAGCCCCCGGCGGAACCAAAGCCCCCATCTGGTATTGATAAGCCGGATATCCCTCCAGATTTGCTGCCGGATGATACCTCCGGTTCAACTCCTCTTAGTCTCCAGCCTAAATTTGAAGAATTCAAGGAAGCCATAAGCTATGTTAAAAATTATCTGCAATTAATTGACGATCAGTTAGACCAGATAACCGGCCTTGAAGACATGCACAGTTTAGTAGGGGTAGATAAATGCTTTGTCGACTGTACGGAAACCTTTGTGGTGTTAGAAAAGGAAATTGGTCTGTTCATAAAAGATATGAAATCATTCCCGAAAGAGATGTTCGATACTGCGGAAGCAGAATTGGCTGCTATTGATGGAGACAGGGGAAATAATCGCGACATGAGAGGCAAAGTAGAGAAAAAATTGGAAACAAAAATTAAGGAAAGGCGGGAGATATTAGCTAAAACCTATGGAGAGATTGCCACTAAAGAGCAAATACCAACGGTTGATAAAAATCTAAAAGAGTTCATCGAAAAACACTGGGAGACTGTGGGAATGTCAAAACTTGCAGAGCAGTTTCCCATTCCACAAAACGTACCACCGCCTGCGCCAATCGTGCAAAGGACGGGGATTGCCAACCAGGGAAACAGTTGTTGGTTGAATGCCTGTATGCAGTCTCTTCTGACTTCAAAGGCAATTGTACGTGTTGCCGATGATATTAGTCAAAGACCGATTCCACAAGGATTACAGAGCATGATCTTTAACCCGTTTGCTGAAATTCGCAAGGCAATGGCAGACCCAAAGGCAAGCGCTGCAAATTTAGGCGCTTTGGCAGCAAAACTAAGATATAATCTGTTTATGCAGGGCTCCAGGGAATATCCTATGCAGCAAATCAGGAACTTCCATGATCCCGGAGTGCTTTATTTGACGTTTTTAACCTATTTGGAATTGCTTCCTTCCATAACTACGAAAGTACAGGGTAGTAAGGCTGGCAAAATCATGTATAAAGATACAAAGACTGCAAAGGATATGTGGAGGGTTGAAGCTTCCACGGTTCAGCAGCCCCTTCAACTGCTCATCAACTCTCAAGCTGACACATATGAAAAGATAAAAGATTGGCGTCCCGAAAAAACAATTGAAGTGCCCTATAAACGGACAAGCACCACAATGGAAGGAGAGCCGCCTAAAATACTTGTCATGCAGTTGAAGACTAATTTTGATGGAACAAATCCCCATTTTATTCACAAGGAAGATCTCGAATTAAATTTGCAGGAAATTTTACCGGACGCTGCCGGAGTTTCTACCAAATATAAGTTAGTGAGCTTTGCAGAGAACAAAGGTCAGGTCCATTGGGTAGCCTATGGTTTAGAAGGGGACCAGTGGAAGTTATTTAATGACGCAGATGTGACAAACATCGATTCAATCATAGGTCAAAACGCACATTATTGCATTTATGAGCGCATTGACCTATTCGATAAAGAGGCTGAAAAGTAAAAGACTTCAGTTGAAGTATGATAACGCAAATGAGGCAAATGAGGCAAAATCTATAAAATTATCATATTTTATTTGCCTCATTTGCCTCATTTGATGCATATTTGAGCTAAATGAGGCAAATGGGAGTAAATATGAGCTTGTTTCGTCACCCCGAATCAGAATCTGTTTTATTGGAATTCAAAAGAGAGATTCCAAAGAATGAACAAATCATAAAAACCATTATCGGTTTTTGCAATCAAAAAGGAGGAAGACTGATCCTTGGTGTTGATAATGACCGAGCGGTAATAGGGGTCCCTGAAGATCAAATAAATAAACTTCTTGAGTCATTAGATCATTCTATTTATGAATCTTGCTACCCTCCCATTATCCCTCTAGTATCAACACAGTTGTTCGGCGATAAAACAGTAGTAATTATTGCTGTATCATCGGGAATGAGCAAGCCTTATTTTAGAAAATCTGAAGGTATAGAGAAAGGAACCTATATTCGCATAGGCAGAAGTACCGTACGCGCTACTACTTCCATGATTGAAGAGCTAAAATGGCAGTCACATAGGATAGATTTTGAGAAACTTCCCGTTTACAATGCTTCACTTGATAGCTTAGACAAACAATTAATCCAAAATTTCCTTGATAATAGAAAGAATCAGGCATCGGCGATGGTAACACAAGACGTTTTGCGTTCCTATTCTTTAGTTGTAGAGGAGCATTCCGAGCTATTTCCAACTTATGCGGGGCTTTTGAATTTTGGAAAATCTCCACAGTTTTTTCTTTCAGAAGCTATGGTTATAGTAAGTCATTTCCGAGGTATAGAAGGGAGAGAAGCTATTGCTTCAATAGATTGTGAAGGCACTCTTTTAAACCAATTTCAACAAGCCCATCATTTTGTTTTAGGCCGTCTTTCAAAGTCATTTTCCATTACCGGAATAGTGAGAGAGGAAAAGTTGGAAATACCGGAAGTTGCATTTAGAGAGGCTTTAATAAATTTACTTGTTCATCGGAATTATCATATTAAAGCACCATCAAAAATTTCTATATATGACGATCGCTTGGAATTATTTAGTCCTGGTGATTTTTCGGGTCCCATTGAACAGGATCAATTGTTAAAGGGATTGACCTACTTGCGTAACCCTGCTATCTGCAAGATTTTTCGGGAAATGGGCCTTGTGGAAAAAATGGGAACGGGATTCATTAATATCTTTAAAAGTTATGAAGCTTGGGGGCTGAAAAAGCCGCAAATTATTGAAGGTGCAAACTTTATAAAATGTATCTTGCCAAGAGGTTCTTCTCAATTAGCTCCGGTTATAATTCCAACGGAAGAGGGCATTTTAGCTCTTTTCTATTCTCAGAATGAAATTACTGTTCAAGAAATAGTTAATAAATTTTCTATTTCGCGTGCTACAGCGCAGAGATGGCTTAATGTACTTATTGAGAAACAGCTGATTGAAAGAATAGGAAAGACTCGTAATGTAAGATATCGTCGAGCAGCAAATAGAAAACCATAAGCTTTTAAGTTTCTTGCAAATTAATCGCTAAAACCAATAGAATGTCGATGTTCACTTTTGCATTTTGCGAAAGACAACACAATGCGGCCATGGCGGAATTGGTAGACGCGCTAGATTCAGGTTCTAGTCGGGGCAACCCGGTGGATGTTCGAGTCATCTTGGCCGCAATTTGTATACCCAGCGTGTTTCAATAGTTGGGAATTCGGGCAGGGGCACGCATCCTATTACCCATAAGTCGCAAAATATCTGTCTGCAACGTAACATCGATGGATAAACGCAGAGGCACGGAGACGCAAAGGCGCGGAGGCAAGAGAGAAAATTCAAAATTAAATCCTGTTTTCCTCAGCGTCTCAGCGTCTCCGTGCCTCTGCGTTGAATTGTTAATTAGACTTATGGGTAATAGGATGGGGGCAGGGGCACGGGCACGGGCACGCTCACGGGCACGCTCACGGGCACGAAATTCTCATTCAGTAAATAAATACACAACAACAATAAGAGAACAATGAACACTATCTATTATTCATCCAACGTCAGAAAGACACAACACTTACAAAAACTAAAGAACCCCCGCAACTTGTCTTGCATTCTTTGCTGTCTCGGCACCTTCATGTGCATGGCATTTTGCGGAACAGCGCAAGCGGAAGATTGCATAGGAAAAATTGAAGCCGGCCCGACATATTTGCATCTCGATATTTTAGAGTCGGGAAAAACGATAAAAAAAGTCAACATGCCGGCGATTAGAATTGACGGTAGCGGAATGGTATGGAAGGGAATATGCGTAAAACCCTCTTTTCTTTATGGGGGAAAGGGCAATACTCAGACCTTAAGTTGCGGCCTTGGCGCTGGGTTAGTTTATAAACCAATAGAATGCCTTTGCATTACTCCCTCTATAGGGTGTAGCTATGCACAGTTTAGAACGACGCTTCGGGTAAATGTGCCAGAAAATGTACGTATTGCTCTAAATCTGCCAGAAAACATGCGTGTTGATGTAAGGGAAAAATTTTACTCCATATCCCCTTACGGTTCGATAGATATCACCTATACAATAGTGAAAGGTCTGCGAATTTGCGGGATTTTCCAATATGTCTGGAGCGATACCCATACGACCATTAAAGGATCCGGTTCGACAACAAGCCATCCTAAAGGGCAAAACTATGCCTTAATACTCGAAAAAGATATCAATGAACGGTGGTCAATCAATATCGCCGGAGCTTATAACGATAGTTTAACGAAAGAAAAGCATGGAGTTCGGGCTTATGGCGCCCGGATTGCCGCAGCCTATTGGTATTAATTTGAGAGTTAGGTATAATCGGGAAAACTTTATTACATCTAGGCTTTATGCAGCGGGCAGACTATAATATAAATACCATTCGCAATTTTTCCATTATTGCTCACATCGACCATGGAAAATCGACCATTGCCGACCGTCTTTTGGAGCTGACCGACACGGTAGCTGCAAGGGATATGCAGGCACAGGTCCTCGATTCTATGGATTTAGAACGGGAACGGGGGATTACGATAAAAGCCCACCCTGTCACCATGTTTTACCTTGCAGATGATGGGACGAAATATCGCATTAACCTCATTGACACTCCGGGACATGTCGATTTTACCTATGAAGTTTCCAGGTCGCTTGCCGCATGTGAGGGAGCGATTCTGGTTGTTGATGCCGGACAGGGGGTGCAGGCGCAAAGTCTTGCCAATGTCCATCTTGCCCTCGACCGTAATTTAGAAATTGTTCCCGTCATCAATAAAATCGATCTTCCGACAGCAGATGTTGAAGGTGTGAAGCAGCAAATTGAAGAGATCATTGGTCTGGATACTTCTGATGCTGTGTGCTGCTCTGCAAAATCGGGGATTGGTATTAAAGAGATCCTTGAAAGGATCATACGCGATGTTCCCCCTCCGCAGGAGCCCAAAGATCATATTTTGCGCGCTTTGGTTTTTGATTCCCATTATGATGTGTACAGAGGTGTGATGGTGTACATCCGGGTGATGAGCGGCGAATTGAAAAAGGGTTCGCACATTAAGATGATGATGACGGGAAAAACATTTGAAATTCTCGAAGTCGGTATCTTCACTCCGCATGAGACGCCTGTCGCAAACCTGTACCCGGGAGAAGTTGGCTATTTCATTGCCAATATTAAAAACAGCGCCGATGTGAAAATTGGCGATACCATTACTTTGCAAAAGAATCCGGCCTTAGAACCTTTGCCTGGATTTAGGGTGATCAAGCCGGTCGTTTTCGCCGGGATTTACCCTATTGATTCAGGTGATTTTGAGTTGCTTAGGGATGCTCTTGGAAAGTTGCAGTTAAATGATTCTGCGCTCCATATAGAACAAGAAAGCAGCTTGGCTTTAGGGTTTGGATTTCGTTGCGGATTTTTAGGACTGTTGCATTTAGAAATTACGTTTGAAAGAATTCAAAGGGAATTTAATGTCGATATCATTTCGACAGCGCCAAGTGTGGTATACAAAATCACATTTGTCGATGGTACTGTCAAAGAAATCGACAATCCGGCCCACTATCCGGATCCGACGCTCATCGAACAAATTGAAGAGCCCTATGTCAAATCACATGTGATCATCCCCGGCGAATATATGGGTGCATTAATGAATTTGGCGATGGAAAAAAGGGGCGAATGCCTGAAAACAGAAACGCTCGATAGCCGAAGGTTGATTTTGACCTATCGTTTTCCGATGAACGAGATCATCACAGACTTCAACGATAAACTAAAATCACTGACACGAGGCTATGGTTCTTTTGATTATGAGATTGACTCCTACGAAAGGGGGGACATCATCAAGCTTGAGATCCGCGTCAATGAAGAGCCGGTAGATGCCTTTTCGTGTCTTGTTCACCGGTCTAAAGCCGAAGCCAAGGGCAGGGCAATTTGTGCCAAGCTCGTTGAGGTGATCCCACAACAGCTCTTCAAAGTTCCTGTACAGGCTGCGATCGGGGGGAAAATTATCGCGAGGGAAACGATCCGGGCAATGACAAAAAACGTGACTGCAAAATGTTATGGCGGCGATATTTCCCGCAAACGGAAGCTCTGGGACAAGCAAAAGGAAGGGAAGAAGCGGATGAAAGAAATTGGAAAAGTCAATATTCCGCAACACGCATTTATGGCGGTCCTGAAAGCTGGGGAATAATGAGTATATATACCCCTCAGGAACTCTCCGGCATAGATATTAGCCGAATACCGAACCATATCGCCATCATTCCCGATGGAAATCGCAGATGGGCAAAAAAACAAAAAGAAGGGCGTTCGTTTGGTCATTCCAAAGGGGCAAATGCGATTATCGAGACGATCAAAGCCGCTAAAGAGCTTGGGGTGAAGACCGTCACTTTTTATTTATTTTCCACAGAAAATTGGAACCGTTCGCGCCTGGAGATCTCCACTTTAATGCTTCTTTTTCGACAATTTTTAGATCGCCATTCCGCCGAAATGCTTGCAGAAGGGGTTTCCGTTAAGACTATTGGCGATATCGCCAGATTGCCAAAAAAAACAGCCAAGTCCATACAACATACTTGTCAATTGACTTCGCTGAACAAATCGATTACTATGGTTTTGGCCTTCAATTATGGTGCACGCGATGAAATGTGCAGGGCGGTCCAGAAAATTATCGAAAACCATTATGAGCAGAACAAACAGCTGGAAATTACGGAAAATTTAATTTCACAATATTTAGATACAGCCCCATGGGGGGATCCTGAACTGTTTATTCGGTCAAGCGGAGAGATGAGGCTTAGCAATTTTCTTCTTTGGCAGCTTGCCTATTCCGAAATTTACGTTACAGAAACGCTTTGGCCCGATTTTAACAAAATGGAACTATTAAAAGCGATTGCAACCTTTCAATCGCGCAAACGACGTTTTGGAGGAAAATGACCCTCAAACAACTACCTCTGTTACAGCAACGCATTATTGTCAGCATAATTGGTTCTCTGATTGTCTGGATGGCGATCTATTTTTCTATTATGCCGCTATTCAAACCGTTTTTTAGTTTGTTGATCGCCGGCATGATCTCTTTCGCCATGCTCGAATTGTATCAAATTGCACAGACAAAAAATTTTGAACCGGCAAAGGTGCTTGGGCTGTCGATTGCTTTTTGCTATACAACGGCTGTAACAATTAGTTCTCAATATTCTTCTTCTTTTGCTAAAATATTGCCTGAAATGACATTGCTGGCCTCGTTTCTTATGTGCTTTCTCTATTATTTTGTCAAAGGCAGCTCTCCATTAAGCAATTTATCGGTCATGATATTCAGTATTGCTTATCTCGTGATTCCCTTAAGCTGTATGATTTCGATTGTGTATTTCTTTAGCGATGGATCTGATGATGGCCGATTGTGGCTGTTATATGCGATATCGACAGCAAAAATGACAGATATGGGGGGCTATTTTTTTGGCAAGAAATATGGAAAACAACCGCTTGCCCCCTACATCAGTCCTAAAAAAACCCGTGAAGGAGCTTTGGGTGGAATAGCTGTTGCCATTGTTACAGGCTGGGCTGTGATCCTGTTTGCCAAAATATTTGCCGTTCCTTTTTCCTTACATCCAGGCATAAGCATAGTTTTAAGCGCAGTGATTGCTATTGCGGCTCAAGTGGGGGATTTAGCTGAATCGCTCTTAAAAAGAGATGGGGGAGTGAAGGATAGCAGCCATTTGCCCGGTTTGGGAGGTGTATTGGATATTGTCGATTCGCTAATATTTGCAATACCGCTTGTTTATATTTTTTTAAAAATAAATTTTATGTATAATTAGGTTCTAAGTTCTTCAAGAGAGGGTGAGAGATGATTATCACGATAGATGGTCCGACAGCTACAGGAAAAAGCACAATAGCAAAAAAACTTGCGCATGAGATCGGGTATATTTACTTTGATACAGGGGCCATGTACCGGTGTGTAACCTTTGCCGTTCTCAAGAACCATATCGACCCCGACAACCGCACTGAATTGCAAAAAATCCTGGACCAGTTTCATTTTGAAATAAAAATAAAGCATGGGGACAGGGTCTATTTTGTCGATGGCGAAGATGTTTCATTAAAAATTAGGGGCAATGAAATTACCTCCCATGTATCAAAGATATCTGCCATACCTGCCGTGCGCGAAAAACTGGTCGCACTGCAAAGGGAACATGCTGTTGGAGTGAATGCAGTTTTTGAAGGGAGGGATATGGGCACAACAGTGTTTCCGGAAGCTAAAATTAAGATTTTTCTGACAGGTCGTCCGGAAGTGCGTGCAAGCCGCAGGCTCGAAGAGTTGAAAATAAAATTTCCTGCAGAAGCAAAAGACCTTACCCTTGAAAGTGTTCTCGCAGAAATGGAAGCAAGAGACCGATATGATGAGCAGCGGGAGTATTCCCCTCTTAAAAAAGCAAAAGGGGCTTATGAAATCGATACATCCGATTTAACGACGGATGAAGTTATTTTTAAGATCCTGGAGTACAAAGATTCGGTGAAAACCACAAGTTAACGATGAAAATCCTTTATTCACTCACATGTCATATCACAAGGATATTTGTCCGGCTCTTCTATGGCCATAAAATTTATGGTCAGGAGCATATATGTTCCAAACGGGCCATTATTGCCCCGAGCCATACTTCTTTTCTTGACCCTCCCTTGATCGCAGCATCTTGGCCGACAGAGGTTTTCTTCCTGGCTAAAAAAAAATTGTTTTCCAATCCCATTTTCGGTCCTTTGATCAGAAGACTAAATGCTTACCCGGTCACGGGGACGGCAGAAGATGTCGCTTCGATCAAATTGATCTGTCAATTATTAAAAAATGACCATCAGGTAGTGATTTTTCCTTCCGGTATACGTTCTTTCGATAATACGATTGGAGAGATCAAGCCTGGCGTTGCCATGTTGGCGTTACGATGCCAGGCTCCGATTATTCCCGTCTATATTGATGGATGTTTCGATATTTGGAACCGCACGCGTACATTTCCAAAGCTTAAAGGAAAAACTGCCTGTGTGATCGGTTCGCCCATAGAATGCCAGCCTTTTCTGTTGATGGAAAAAAAATCGGGCCAGCTTGCCATGTCAGAGAAGGTAGGGGAGGCATTGGAGGCTCTGAAAGCCTGGTATGATAACGGAGCTATCGGCTCTCCGCCTTGAGTAGAATGCTGCCAGGGCACGAACCTAAGGTAGCCAGTTGCCCTACTGCTTCGCGGTGTTTGTTTGTAAATACGCTATGTGCGAGTTTCTCTAAAAATTAAACACAGAGGCACAGAAATACACAGAGAAAAAGTTAATAAGGTTCTTAGAACCTGTTCAAAATCTTTCTAATTGTTAAATATAAACTACCACAGAGCCCACAGAGCACACAGAGAGTGAAAAAATACCCCTCTGTGTACTCTGTGGGCTCTGTGGTAGTTTTAAAGGTTATGATATAGCCACTAAAGTTTTGTAGACAAATAAACTTCAAGAACTAAGAGATTGTCTATTTAAAAGATTTTGAACAGGCTCTTACCCTTAAGAAGCTATTTTTTCGCGATGCAATAAAAACAAGTACTTTTCTTTTTTTCATTCAGCAATAAAGAAAGCTTTCTCTGTGTTTCTCTCTAGCCTCTGTGTTTTAAAATTTGCCCATCGCGTTACATAAGGAAAAGGAAGAGCGTTATATGGAATGGCGTTCCGCCCTGCTAAGGTAGCCAGCGTCCCATCCTGGTAATTATAATCGAAAGACATTTAGCGTAATGCATGTTGCCAGCTTGGCACCCTTCCATACGAATATCGTTTGTTTATCAACAAAAACTGTAAAAATATAGAGAAACTGGTTACTCAGGCAGGACTTTGGCGCCCCGGCTACTTCCATATTGTTTAATTTAGAAAATTAAAATACTCGCCTCGTTTTATTTTTTCATTAAAATTTTAAGTTTATTGTTAATATATTCTGTTTTTCATTAAAATAAGATTAGAGAATTATGTGTAATTATATTTATTAACCTATGGTTACCCTTATCTCTAATTGGAAAAAACTATATGGCCACTTTATCCCCAGGGTCTGATCCAGGCCAAGATAATATCTGGGCCAGGCTTTTTAACCCCAGACAAACAGCCCATTCTCCAAACTTAAAAACAGGAGAAAAAGTTCTCTATCTCTTATTTAGCGCTATAGTGGGGTGCTGCACAGCTTTCATTGCCCATGGGATTTACCATGGAGTTCATTATTGGCGTAAACGCAAAATTACCATATTAGACAGTCAAAAACTGCCTGAAAAAGAACAGATAAAGACCTCCACGATAGCCAATGAGCTTTTAAGTGAAAAACCACTGCCCGCAGGGCCCTCATCTGTAACCGATAAGGGGAAAATTCAGGGAAGTGAAAAACCATTGCCCCTTGGACCCCTTTCTGTGACCGAAGATAAGGGGAAAATTGAGGTGCCTGAGTCCCTTCCAAAACCAGAGGAATTATCGGGGAAACCAATTGATATTCAAGGAGATAAAGAAAAAGGCTTTGTTGATTCTGCTCTTATAGGAGCCTTAACCTCTATCGAACCTGGAGAAACAGGCCAGTTTGCGCTTATGCAAATGCCGCCGGTTTCAGACAAAATCCTACACCAAATTCACGGTACCTCATTTGGAAAAGATTCTGAGCTGGAAGGGGCAAATTCAGTCCAAATTTTGTCTTATTCGTTACACTATATCAAACAAAGGTCTGTTACCGTCTCGCCTCAACTTCAACAAACCTATCAGCAGATAACAGATCAATTAAGCGGAGCCCTGGAAATAGCCAACGTTTCTGATCCCGATGCGTATGTTCATTTAGTACAAAATAAGATAAAGGAGGCCTTTAGCCAGTCCTCTTCATTGCTCCTTCCCGGGGGATGGATAGAAAAGCCATCGGGACATGCCATGTATTATGAAGTGATCCCGGAGCTTGGGGGAACGTGTACCTTTCGCTTATATAACTTAGGGGCCGGGATTGATGCGCATGAATCGTTAGGCCACGGAAAAATCTTGCCCTTTCTCGAATGGCGAGGAATAGCAAGATCCCGTCTGGAAGATCCCGTTACACTCCAGGCTCTTTACGAAATGAAACATTATAGAGAAGATCCCGTAGCGAAAGAGTTGGATACGAATTATAGGCAGGAAGATATTTATGATTCATTAAAAGAACTGCTGGCTCCTGTCGAAGAGGGGATACATCAGGTAGAGTCCCAGTCATTGGTTTTCAAGTCGCGACAGACGATTGGGAATTGCACATGGAAGTCTATTGAAGCGTACTTGGCTACCCATTTGCCTGAAAAAGAATACAAACAATTGGTCATGAACCTAAAAATACAAACCATTTACGATGCGGCAATGGACACGTCTCAAACAGGTGCGATGCACATTAACCTTTTAGAAAAGGCTGTCAAGCATACCGGGGATTACATGGCTAAGCAAATTCAACAAAAACGGCTGCCACCCTCTTTCCTGGAGTCAGCTTTTAAGCCTTTAGAAGAAGCGCAAAAAGCCATTCAAGCCAAAAAACACACGTTTTCCAAGAAACCTGCTCCCCATCCTTCTTTCCCGGATCATGCACTTACCGTCCCCTTACCTCCTGCTGAGCCTGCCTTAATAGAGCAAGTGGACAAAGGGGGAATTGCCCAGGAGAAGGGGATTTCAATGGGAGTAACAGAAGGGGCATGCGCTATCCTCAAAGAAATTGAAGGCATCGGCCCTCCTGATCCAGGAAAAATCGACGCCCAGTTGACAAGCTTACAGAACATAATGAATAAGCATTGGAAGGCCAATAGTTTTGCTGTTCAGTCAGGGGTCGTCCAATTCTTAAGTCAAATGTCTCCCGATGTTGTGCAAAAAATGCTGAAAAATCGCAGTATTGATGATGGCAAGCAATTAATGGAGCAATTGGGGGAAATTTCTCGTCTTTTTTTCCTGACTTGCGCGAATGTTCCCTCGCCAAATCAGATGCAACCGGAGCGTATCTATGCTTTGGTTAAGCTATTTTATCTCCAAACGCTTACGTTCAAACAGTGTTGGCCTGAGTATCCTCCTATCTTTACATTAGATCTCCGTGGGGATGTAGCATCCTTAGGAGTTAGAGATCTTTGTGGAAGTTATTTTGCTTTGAAAGATCGATACATGTCAGAAGAGATGTCATTGATGATCAAAGAAATAGAGACTCACGGAAACAGGACTCTTCAAATGGCGTCTGATAGGTATGTTTGGTTTGCTTACTTCAAGAAAGAAGGTACGCCCAGTTTTGTTAAGCTAGTTAAGGAAAAGGAACTCTCTTTTTATCAGAAAATAAAGAGCGATCCAAAACTCGCAAACGCTTCCGAAGAACAGGTATTTGCTTACCTGCTTGCTTCTCCAGATTGTCCTAATTGGCTAAAAGCCTTTAGGAACTCTTCATTGTATCTAACTGCGATTAGTGGACCGTATCAGTTTAAAAGCGATCTCGATGCTTTGCTGAACAAGGATGTTGAAGTAAGTATAATAGAAACTAATAAAGAGTATTTTCAGGTTAAATTTTCTATTCCAGTGATCGAACAACAGGGATACGGCTCAAGCCTCTTTTTTCAAAATCTATACCGTCCTTTTAAGCAAGAAAAAATGACTCCAGTGGTCACAGATGTAAACTTAATATCACACCTGTCCCAGGAATGCAATCTCCTATCACTAAGCGCATCTGACTACCGCTCTGGTATGTCAAATGAAGAGTTTCGTAGCTTTGCCAGGATGTTCCCTTCAGATAATGTGGGACTGATCGATCTGCTTGCTTATGGAAAAGAGCATCCCTTATGTCTGGCAGATCCCGATTTTCGTTTGATTTTCCAACGATTAATCCTCGCAAGAGCTCCCAAGTCCTCACAAGAATCGATCCGGCATGTAGCCAATTGGTTCCAGGAACAACATATCAGATTTTTAGCGCAAGGAGAAAATTATGGGATGGCTTCGGTCTTTGCATTGCATATGCTACGTACCTTGAAGCAAATAGCTCCAGAGGCTATAGAGTTAAAAGACCATATGAAAAATCTTTGCCGCATTCTGGATCAGCCGCTTACCTCAACGGACAGGTCCTGGGTCTATGCGGAACTCATCGCCTATTTAGGAACAAAGGCAACCCTTACTGACGAAGAGATCGCTTTGTTGCTCGAAGGCTCTTGCCATCTTGCTCAAATTCCCTTAGCCAAAGAAGAAACAGATCCGCTGCTCCTGTATGAGGTTGACAAAACGCGTCTTGTCCATGGTGCGACAGCTTTATATTGGCTGAAGAAAGATAAAAAACGCATCGACGAGGTGCTCGGCAAAATATTTCCGGACCTTCCCTCGCAGAGCTGGAGATGGGAGGGGGACTGCTTTGTTTCAGACAATGCAAGATATGAGCCCTTAAATGGCTCATTTTTTTCTACCTTTAGCCATAATTACAACCAAAAGGTATTTTTGCCGACAACCATTCGCGAGCACGAAGACTTCAAAAAACTCTTTCCTTCTGTCAATCAGGCGACGATCATGGTTAGAGACATTACAAAAGCAGGGGTCATTCCTTATCAGTTTACTGATCCATTGACCAAGCGCCGGACGATCGTTTGCTTAAAAGGAAACAGGCTGTTGATCGAGCAGCAATTCGACCCTAATGATTCCACATCCTGGTGCCGCTTTATAGCCAAGGATCTATTTTTTCGTTCTACAGAAGACAATATCCAAAATTGCCTGCAGAACATGCATATGGTCCATCAATGCTCTCATTGGCGCCCGGTTAAAAATCCCCGCCAAATTTGCATTCAACAGGAATCGACAAAAAAAATCACTCATGAAGTCGTTAGCAGTACGGATAATTTTGATCCAAAGAACAGTACAGTTAAGCGTCTTAGTGATCAATTGCTTAGCTCCCAGGCGCCGCCGGTTTTTCAAGCTCTTGAACACCCGCAATTCGTTCAATCATGGAGCGATGAAAATGGGCAGTTAAAAAAAGTGGAAATGACTCGTTTTGGTCTCTCTTTCTCGGTCAAAAATAATGTTGCCCATTGCGATCAGCTTCCCGGATATTTTATCCGTCTGGATAAAGAGCATGTGCAAATACCGTACCAATATCCTCATGGATGTGTATTAGAAAATGATAAAGGCCAAAAAAAATTGCTTCTGCCTCACCTTGCGTTTAAAAAACCAAAACAGCAAGAATCTTTGCTTTCCCGGTTTGATGTCGATTATCGATTCGATCAAATGGATGAAAAAACATTTTCCTACTTTACTTATGATCTCGATAAAGACAATGTGCCAACCGCGAATACACCAGAATCAGAAGTGTATTTAGCCACGGTCTATGCTTTTACGCAAGACTACGAGAAGGCAGCTCAAATCCTGAAGAAACAGGTGGGGCACCTCATTAACTATCAGGACCTAAGGTCGCGTGCAATCGTGTCAATGCTCGAGCAATTGCGCGATATCACAGATATTGTCGGTGGCAACGATCCCAATGCTGCCGTGATCCAAACTCATGCAGGATATCTATGGATTAAAAATCAACTTCTTTACAGAAAGGGGAAAATTGATGAACTGGCAGAAAAAGTATATCAAGAATGGATAGATAAGACAACGCAAAGTTATGCACAATGTTTGCGAAAGCCTTACAGAGTAAATGTTGCTCCTCTCGATAAAGAGGAAGAGCTGTTTTTACTTAAAACACTCGATAAAAACCATCCTCTCCTCCAAAGTCGCTGCCAGCTTTTATTGGGCAAATCCCCTATAGTGCAGACAACTTCTTTGGTTGCACCGCAAAGCAAAAGTCGGCAAGGGTTGCCATCTGCAGATTTGCTCCTTTCCACTCTGGAAAAAAGTGGCCCCTCATTCCCGGTACAACCCTTTTCTTCAAAAAATCTTTTGGTTACGCGATTTGCTATTCAAAACAGGATTTCATCCCAATTTACCAGCCTGTACCAACTTAGCTTGGATAATGATCCTTCCCATATCAAGGATAAGCAATGGCTTAAAAGCGCTCTCATATTCGCCAAAAGAACGGATTCAGTATCAAACGAGGAGCGTTCATTAGCGCAATTTTTACTCTATGTCATCGACAATCCTAATCATTTTAAGCGACTTTTGGATCCAGCTACTGTTCCAATTAAAGATTCGAATGGCAAACTGCACAAGCTATGGCAAGAGTGGAGCGCATCTCAAATCAAGTCTGCAAAAGCACTTTCCAAAGCTGCATCGCCCTCACAAAGTCCGCCTCCTCCTGTAGCTTCGCAGCAAATTGCTTTACCGCCAAACTATGAGGTATTACGCCCCTCTGCCGCAAAAATCGACAAGGTCCAGCCGAAGTTTGCCTTGCCGCAAAGTTCAGAATTAGTGAACGATAAAGATAAGGAGGCTCTTTTTACCCTTACTGCCCGCCCTCCTGTAAACCTCGAAGGGCTAAAGGATTTTCTCAAAAAAGACAAACCCTCTTCTCCGGTGGAACAGGCCGAATTTTCCCGGTTGGAGAAAGATTTGGAAAGTTACGAAAGCCGTTCTGTAAACTTTAAGTTTACGATCAAAGACACTGAAAAAATCCAACAAATCCTTCAAGAAGATCCTAAAGTCACAGAAAAGCTGCAATCATGGGAAAAAGAGATCCTTTCTTTGGCCAATGTATCCTATTCTAATCTACCTGCAGCACAAGCCAAACGACTGCAGTTATTACGAAAACAAATCAAACCTTTAACCCTCGAAGAAATTATCGTAAATTTTGCGAGACAATCCCCAGGGGACTTGCAGGAACGCAACCCTGCTTTATCTACCGAACAAATCCAAAAACTTTACGAATTAATAGGCAAGTTTGTGGTACATAAAACACAAGATCAGCAAAGATTGCGCGCGCTCAAAGCCTGGGAATCCTTGGGAAAAGCCAAAGCCAGGAGCCCTGCCGACCCGGCAGAAATTGCAGAGATGACGCAAACGTTTGCAGAAAATATGCTGACAAGGCGCAACTACAAACTACAGGAACCCACGCCTGCCACATGCGCCTATCTTGTTTTCGAATATTTTATGGACATGCGCCTGCGTCCTGCTCAGATTGAAAAATTGACTGACCTTTTGGAAAATTCTGCCGTTAAGAATCCTATCATGGAAATGATCATGGGTTCTGGCAAGTCCAAAGTACTGCTCCCTTTACTTGGACTATTACGAGCTAATGGCAAACAACTTTCCTTGCTCATCGTCTCTCCTTCTTTTTTCAAAGATGTAAGCCGCAATACACATGGAATATTAGACCGGGCATTTGGACAATCGCTAAAGACTATTCATTTTGAAAGGAGCACAAAGCTGTCTGAAGAGGTTTTGGAAGAGATCCTCTTAGATATGGAATCGATTCGCTCGCAACGGAATTGCTTGATCATGACCAATAAAAGCTTGGTATGCTTAAAACTCAAATTATTGGAAGAATGGCAAGTACATAAAAAAAATAGTAAGCCAGGCGATCCTTTGCCTCGTAAAATAGAGCTCATAGGACAAATTTTATTAAAATTATACCATGAAGCGCCTCCCTTGATCGACGAAGTCGACACTGTGTTAAACGTAAGACGCGATGTCTCGTTTAGCATGGGGGAGAAAGCTTCTCTTCCTTCCGCAGCCCTTTTGCAAACGATGCACCTGTATAAGATACTCTATATGGAGATCGGCACCAAATATCGGCTGGAAAGCAACCCCTTGGAAACCTCAGCTCCCGCGCTCACTGAAAAAGTGTATCATTCTACAGTGAAAAAAGAGGTAGCCAAACAGTTTTTAAGCATAAGTGATCAAATAGAATATGAAGAACCGGCTATCCGGAAAGGGATGCGCACCTTGAAAGCTCTTTCTTCTCAAAAAAAAGAAGCTTTGATCAACTTCTTATGCCGCGATCAAGACCTAACCACTGAACAGCACGGCCAAGCCCAGCTGGCATTTGACGAGCTTCCTTCCTCAATCAAAGGCAATATTGCGCTGGCCAGCGGACAAATCGGCCATATATTCGGCACGACATTGACCAAGTTTTCAGATGAGAGATACGGCATTGTAGGCAATGCATTATCCGCCACTCCCTTTATTGCAGCGGGCGTTCCCAGTATTGGATCGGAATTTACTCCCTATATCACATTAAGTTATACGATTCAAGGCTATGTGAAAAAAGGAATTCCGATGAATAAAATGAGAGAAGAACTGGAGAATGTCATGCAGCAACTGGACAAGTGCGCCCAAGATAGCGGGTATCATAAGCTCATGACTAAGTGGGGAGGGCGTTTGGGAGTCAGCTTAAAGAATGTAGATAATAAGCACTGGGAACAAGTAGCGGAGAAATTGAACGCAAACACTGAATGGCGGTTAGAATTTTTGCAGGAATTCCTCTTGCCGAAATTGAATTTCTATACCGAAAAAATTGCGAGCAATCCGCAAAATCTCATTTCCATGTTTCAGTCCACTTCCGGGTTTACCGGTACGTTATGGAATGCCTTGAGCATGCATCATCATTTGTCGCCGGTTCCGGAGGCAGGTACGGACAGTGTTACCCTGTCGCTTCTATGGGCAAATCAAAGTAGTGTTCTGGTGATCCCTAGTGAAAATCCCGACCTGATCTACCCCATTTTAAAAGACCATAATATTGATATGGTTGCCGATGCTGGAGGATATTTTAAAAAATTGTCCAATTTGGAAGCTGCCCGGCAGATGGCAAAGCGCATGGGTAAGCCTGTTGTATTTTACCACAATAATGAGCAAACCATCACAGATGGGGACGGAGAAAAAGCGTTAAAAGATACAAATATTCCTCCTGAAGAAAGGCTGACTTTTCTGGACCAGGTCAATACGATTGGAGCCGACGTTCCGCAAAAGACAACTGCTGTGGCGATTGTGACCATTGGCCAGCACATGTTGCTAAGAGATTTATTACAGGCTGTCTGGCGTTTGCGCGGTCTTGATAAAGGACAAAAAGTGCGTTTTTTGGTATCTGCCCAAGTAGCGACCGCCATCAGAACGACTTTAGGTATTACAGACCCAAACAGCACCATTGGTTTGCAGGAAATCCTTCGCTTTGTGATCCATAATCAGGCTGAGCAGCAAGGAAAAGACAATTTTAGAGCTTTTTGCAAGCAGGAGCACAATGTAATACAGCAGCTGCTGATTGAGTGTCTTCTTGGCAATCTGTCGGTCAGTGAAAAAGAAAAGGCATTTACCGAGCTGCATCATTATTGGATTACTTCAGAAAGCCTTTCCCCCGAAAAACAATATGGAAAACTGCCGGCAGAAAAAAAGGCTATGGACGAAGTACCTGTTCAAGCAAAAGCAACAAAGGACATGATTTCGGCCCATTTTGCCGAAGGGGCGCGCCGCAAAGCTGCACTCGACGAAGTCGATGAGATCACCAAGCATTTTAGCGATCCTGCCTTCTTTCCGGAGCTGGTATCCGGTGAAATCGATGAAGATCAAACATCTGAAGTTGAAAGGGAAATGGAAGCCGAGACAGAAAAAGAGACAGAAAAAGATGTGCAAATAGAAAAAGAAGTAGAAACAGAGGTAGATAAGTTAGACAAACATTTCATCCTCTGTAAATATCCAAATGAAAAATTTGAAAGGATTGATCTGCAAAAAACTTCTATCCCTCATTCTGATGGCAAGTCCCAGCCATTTTTTTCTTTTGCTGACTATATGAGGCAAACCAAAACCTGGAGTAAATATGCTACGGCCTTTGAAGGTGT
>JABDCW010000002.1:0-92184 GCA_013287905.1 Chlamydiota bacterium
CTTACTTGCCGTTCTACATAAAATCATTTTGTACAGCGTCAAGTTATTGGCTGTCATGATGATTATGGTTATTTTGGCAAGCATTGTCGATGTAGGATTTATTTTGTATGACAAAATTATTTTTACAAGGCCGGTCGGTGTTCTTCATATCGAAAATATTGTTACAGTTCTTGGAGCTTTCCTGGCAGTATTGATTGCTATCGAGATTTATCATAATATTATCGTGTATCTCAAAGAAGACACAGTCCACTTAAAGCTTGTACTTTCAACAGCCCTGATCGCAATTGCAAGGAAGGTCATTGTCTTAGACTATTCCATTATTCCCCCTCAAACTATGTATGCCGTTGCCGCATTGGTGATGGCGACAGGAATAGCGTACTGGATTGTATCTTACAAATCATCGGAATAGATTTCTCATTTTAACCAGTTTTGTGTACGGCTTTGATCAATTTTTCAACCCGGTCAGTCTTTTCCCAGGTGAACAGGTCCAAATCGTTTCTGCCAAAATGTCCGCCGAATGCCGTTTGCCGGTAAATAGGACGTATAAGGTCGAGCATTTCAATAATTCCTTTAGGCGATAAATCAAAAACAGAAGGGATAATCTGATTTAACAGATCTTCGCCGACAACTCCTGTTCCAAAGGTATCTACTTTGACAGAGACAGGATAGGGGACTCCGATTGCATAGGAAATCTGTACCTCGCAGCGGCTTGCAAGTTTAGCCGCCACAATATTTTTAGCTACATAACGGGCCGCATAGGCACCTGAACGGTCCACTTTTGAAGGGTCTTTTCCGGAAAATGAGCCACCCCCGTGCCTTCCCATGCCGCCATAGGTATCGACAATGATCTTTCTTCCTGTCATTCCGCAATCGGCAGCAGGTCCGCCGATGACGAATCGGCCTGTAGGATTAATATAATACAGGGTATTTTTGTCGATTAATTGGGCCGGAACAATATGCCTGATCAATTGTTTCATATCCCGTTCAATGGTCTTATGTTCTACCCCCGCGTCATGCTGTGCCGATAATACCACAGTATGCAGCCGTTTTGGGATTGACAAATGATCATATTCGATTGTGATTTGCGTTTTCGCGTCCGGGCGTAAGTAAGGCAAGGTTTTTGTTTTACGGGCAACCGATAGCTCCATGATGATCTGTTGTGCGAGCATGATTGGCAGAGGCATAAGCTCTTTAGTCTCATCGCAGGCAAACCCGAACATCAGGCCCTGATCGCCGGCTCCCATTCCTTTAAATAATCCTTCCCCTTCATTGACCCCTTGGGCAATATCTGGAGATTGTTTGTTAATGGAAAGCAAGATGCCGCACGAACGGTAATCAAAGCCAAGGGAACAATCATCATACCCAATTGCGCGTATCGTTTGCCTTGCTATCTCCTGATAATCGGGATTGGCTAAGGTCGTGATTTCTCCGGTAATCAGGACAATCCCTTTTGTGACAAGCGTTTGGCAAGAAACTTTGGAATTAGGGTCGGCAATCAGACAGGCATCGAGTATAGCGTCTGAAATTTGATCGGCAATTTTATCGGGATGGCCTTCAGCCACTGATTCAGAAGTAAATAGAAAACTTTTCATATAGGTAGTTGATAAATTTCGATTTTGCTAAATTAAAAATAATTATATAACAATTGAGGTTTATATGACCAGTAAAATTAGCGGGGATGTTTATCGGGATCATGTAAATCTTGTAAAATAATGATATTATCTATATAGTAGAACTGCAATTAGTCGGATTTACAACCAATATTATACAAAGTCATTTAAGTATGTCGCAACTCATGCTGATCATCTCCGTGGCGGCGATGTGGACTAGCCATTTCCTTGTCGATATGATGATCGGCATCTGGCCGCTCTTTAAATCAATTGCCCATCTGGACATTGCTGTAGCAGGACTGATCGGAGGTCTTTGCGCCTTTTTTGGTGAAGGGATGCAAATTTTATTTGGATCTCTTTGCGACCGGGGTTATCGAAAGATATTGATCATATCTGGTCTTATAGCCACAACAACAAGTGCTTATCTGATCTATACCGACCTCTATCTTGGCCTCTTTTTGCTTTATTTTTTTACATGTCTCGGGTCTGCAGCATTTCATCCATCAGCTGCAAGTCTTATAGGAGATCTTCCATCGAAGAATAAAAATATTTTAATAGCAATATTTACTTCCGGAGGGTATTGCGGCATGGCTGTCAGCCAGATTATATTTGTCCAGGCTCAAATCTGGTTTGACGGACAAATAGCCTTGCTTGCTATACCTGCGATCGTCATTGCAGGGTTGATCGCTTGCAGCTATATTGGAAGTAAACAAATAATAAACCCACATCAAAATAATAAACACTTTGACTTGGGCGCTTTTTTTCAATTTTTCCGGCAACAGCCTTTGCGCATGCTTTACATAACACAATTATGCAGCGCAATTATGTTTTGGGGCATATTGTTCCTGCTTCCGGAATTTCTCTTAAGCCGGGGATTTGAAGACTGGATCGCTTTGGGGTGGGGGCATTTTTGTTTTGTGCTGGGCGCTGTGGTCATGATCATCCCGGCGGGATATTTAGCTGATTATTACTCTGAAAGAAAGGTGGTATTAGCTATGATAGCCGTTGCTATGAGCGCTTTTTGTTCCCTTTTATTCTTTCCTTTTCTCGATTCGTTTTCGGTTCTTGCCCTTTTATTCATTTTAGGGGCCGCAAATGGCGCTGTCAATCCAATTGTTGTTGCATTTGGCGGGCATTTACAACCGAAGCAAAAAGGACTCGTCAGCGCATTTTTAATGGGAATTGTCTGGTGTGTTGCTGAGCCGGTCGGGCAAATGGGGGGAGGATTTTTAGCAACCTGTTTTGAAAGCGATGCCCCTGCAAAATCATTAGCTATCCTTGGAATCACCTTTGTTATTGGTTTAATGGCAGCATATCGTTTACCGGAAAAAGTCGTCGATCTCAACACCGAAACAATTCCCTTAAGCTATGTAGAATAGGACAGTTCATGCACTCTCGTTTATTAGTAATCTTGTTAATAACACTTTTTTTCTATCCCAAGGAAGAATTAAAAGCGGATGCATCGGTTGCTGATAATGATCAGCTCTTGACAAAACTAAAAACACGTCAGCCAAATAACATATTAGAAATTTTAGACACATTTCCGGACGGGTCGCCGATGACGGTCTTATTATTGGAACCGAAGTCTGGTTCTTCCGATTGCTCTCCAGTCAAACTGCTTACCTACAATATAGAGGGAGATCTCCATAACGAGACAGATGTGGTTCCCTTAGAGGGAGAAAACGGCGCATTTGAGCTTCATGGTCCATCAGTTACCTATTACTCTTATAATCGGGTTGAGCAAATTTGCTTTTATTGTCATGGCGAGTTGTATGGAACGGTAAAAACATATTACCCGAATGGGCAGCTGCAATCGGTCGTGGAAGTCCGCGATAATCGCTATCACGGTTTATTGGAAAAATTTTACGAAAATGGCGATCTTGCCGAATCGGTTCATTATGCCGAAGGGAAGAGGTCCGGAACAAAACTTTGTTATTATCAGGGGCAAAAAAAGGCCAGCAGTGAGCAGTACAAAAACGATTTGCTGCATGGAGAAAGAGTGGAATGGTATCCGGATGGTAAACAAAAAGGGTTGTTTTTGTATCACAATGGATTATTGAATGGTACTTACAGCAACGTTGCATCGACGCTGTTTCATCCAAATGGCCTGATTTTAGAGGAACAAGATTTTCGGCAAGGGCAGCGCTTTGGGCCAAGAAATGTTTTTTTGTCCAATGGCGAAAAAGATCCTGCAGAACCTGTTCCAGCTAAGGAAGGCATTTCCCTCCCCGATGATGGAGAATATTTGGAGCGGCACCCCAACGGACAAATTTATCGAAAGTATTTGTATAAAGATGCCATGTTTGATGGCTTAAACCAGGAATTTTATGCCACAGGTCAACTGAAACTTCGTGTCCTATATAAAGATAAGAAAAAACACGGGTCTTATGAAGAGTGGTTTGAAGATGGCAGACAAGCCGTTTCGATCCTTTTTGACAACGGATTGAAAAGCGGGATGAGCACTACATGGCATCCGAATGGTCAAAAAGCCTCAAGCGGTATGTTCCGGAAGGGAAATCCCGAAGGTTTGTTTCAGGAATGGTTTGAAAATGGTTCTTTATCATCTGAACGAAACTTTATCATCACCAAAGAAGGCAGTTGCCTCGATGGCGATGTGTCTATTTGGCATCCCGATGGGACGCTTGCGGAAATTTCTCATTTTTCTGCCGGTGTGCCGGTTAAGGAACATCTCATATATTATCCTCGCCAAGAAGGGTGTCAGGACAACCAATTAAGCCGAAGCATGCACTATTCCAATGGCAAGCCCGATGGGGAATGTTCAAGCTTTTATCCCAATGGAATGACACATGCGTTAATCAACTATCGCAGCGGGGTTCTTCATGGAAAAAAGGCGTTATGGGACCAAAATGGTACGCTCATCGAAGAAGCTCATTATGTTGACGGATTACTGGAAGGGTCTTCTTTCTTGCGAAAGGGAGATGGGAAGGAGGTTGTCAGCCACTATAAAAATAACCGTCTGCACGGCGACATGCAGGTTTTTTATCCCCGCCAGGAATCACTTGAAAAGGTAATCGCTCTACAGGCAACGTATGTCGATGGCCTGGCCGAAGGGGATATGGTCGAATTTAGTCCCAAAGGCTCTAAACAATCGGTGACACCATATAAAAAAGGGGAAAAGGAAGGGGTCATGCTCCTATTTTCCGATCGGGGAAAGGTGGCTGTTTCCGTTGAATTCCATAAAGACAAGCTTAATGGAATGGCCTACGAATATCATCCAAATGGCCAGTTAAAGAAACAAGTGCTATTTGCCGATAACCAAAAGGAAAACGAAGAGAAGGCCTTTTATTCTAATGGACAACCCGCTTCTTTGACAAATTATTCAAAAGGATTAATCAACGGGATAACCAAACAATGGAATAAGGAAGGTGTCTTGATCTTTGAAGCAGATTATGTTCAAGGTAAAAGGCATGGGCGTTTTAATAAGTATGACCAAAATGGCGACCCCATTGTTCTGCAATTATATGAAGATGATAAGCTGATCCAGAAAGAGAGCAAACAAAGTAGTCAGGGCGTCTCGCCCTGACTTCGTTGTGTTTTAGGGCAAGACGTCCTAGTTACCTTGATCATATGAAAAACTCGCCCATCGCATTATATTTTAAAGACCAATTTAAAAATTTATTTCCAAAAAAATCTACGATTGCATAGGATGCATCTAAAGCATTAATGGGGGAAATAATGAAAACATGCCAAATCGCCAGGCTGCTAGCTTGTTTTTGTCTTACAGTTGGAATGGGATGGAACGCTGCAATTTATGCCGACAACCAAACTCCAACAGTCAGTCCAGTCCTTCCGGACAACTCTTTGCCATTCGACATTAAAATAAAAGTTGCCGATTTTTCACTCCCTGTAGGAGTCCAGTCATACATCCATGGAATATATAACGATAAATGGCTAATCATTACCGGCAGGATGGGGGGGCTTCATGGATTTGTTAATAACAGTACAAATAATTTTCCGGTAATTGAACAAAATACCACTGTTTTTGTCATCGATCCCATCAGGAAACAAACCTATACGCGTTCTCTGCTCGATCCGCAATCGGGGCTCACTCAAGCACAGGTCGATCTCCTGTCAGTAACGGCGGCGCAAGGGTATCAGTCGGGTAAAACGCTATACATTACGGGTGGATATGGAGTCGATTCATCAACGGGAAATCTTAACACAAAAAATTCGTTGACAGCTATCGATATTCCTGGGCTTATTCATTGGGTGACGAATCCAAGTCCCGGTGAAACAGCTGCACAGTATATCCGTCAAATTTTCGACAATATTTTTAAGGTTACCGGCGGGTACATGAATCAGGTGGACTTTGGTCCTACTCTGTTGATTTTTGGACACGAATTCAATGGGTTCTATCACGATCCTCTTCAGGTTCCCCCTGTATTTCAGCAATATACCGAACAAGTGCGCCGTTTTAATATCATCGATGATGGGGTTACCCTCTCATTTACTCCTGAAAACCCTTTGCCATCAACTCCTGATCCAAATTACCGCCGCAGGGATTTAAACGTTGTTCCCATTGTGAAAAAGCAACATCATCACAAGCTGGAATTTGAGTTTGCGGCCCTTTCCGGTGTCTTCACCTTAACTGACGGAATTTGGACTGTTCCTGTGGAGATTACTGATCAAGGAAATCCTTCGATGGCAGATCCAAATCTTGCCTCTACCTTTAAGCAAGCAATGAATGGCTATGACTGTGCTACTTTTGGCATGTTCTCAAAACATACAGGTGACATGTACACCATCCTGCTGGGAGGAATGAGCTTTGGGTTTTTCGCAGAGACAACAAATGGCTTTGTTTTCGAAACCGATCCTGAAATTCCATTTATCAGCCAAACTACAACAATTCGAACAGATAAACGAGGTAAATATACGCAATATTTCATGAAGGATGGAGGGTTTCCTTTTATTGCCTCTACAACGGCCAACCCGGGCAATCAGCTCCTTTTTGGTTCCGAATGCGAAGTATTCTTCCTGGACCGCATTCCAAGATACTGCAATGATGTCATCAAGCTGGATTGTATTAAAAAGCGGACGCTTATTGGATATATTGTAGGGGGAATTGCAAGCACCTTGCCAAACACAAACACACAAGCCGATTCCTTCCCTTCCACATATATTTTTGAAATTTACGTCGAACCCAAACACTGCAAGGACTAATTACACAATCAAAATCAAATAGGGTTACGTGCCCGTGAGCGTGCCCGTGCCCGTGCCCGCATCCTATTACCCATAAGTCTAATTAACAATTCAACGCAGAGGCACGGAGACGCTGAGACGCTGAGGAAAACAGGATTTAATTTTGAATATTCTCTCTTGCCTCCGCGTCTTTGCGTCTCTGCGTTTATCCATCGATGTTACGTTGCAGACAGATATTTTGCGACTTATGGGTAAGAGCATGAGGGCAGGAGCACGGGCACGAACCACTTTTTCAGTTACGGGAAGTCTATTACAAAAGGCCTGATCTGACAAGATCGTGCATTTTGAGGATGCCGACAACTTGGGCGTCCCCATTGAGCACTGGCAAAACCGTAACAGGCCGGTCTTTTTCCATTAAAATGAGAGCCTCCGTCGCCATCGTGTCGGGAGTCACTGTTTTTGGATGGTGTGTCATCAGCTCGCCAAGCGGGATATTCAGGGCGCCTCCGCCATATTTTTGCAAACAACGCCTTAAGTCGCCATCGGTAAAAATGCCTTTTAACACTCGCGTGTGATCGACAATTAATATGCATCCACATGCTTTGTTGGATAATTCTACTAAACAATCGACAAGAAGATGATCGGGCGCTCCCGTGGGAATCTCATCATTTGTCAGCATCAAATCCCTGACCCGGTAAAATAATTGGCGGCCTATTTTTCCCGAAGGGTGGTTTAGCGCGTATTGTTCTATACTGAATTGTTTTTTTTTCATGAGAGCAATGGACATCACATCTCCAAAAATCATTTGAGCTACCGAAGATGTCGTTGGGGCGAGGTTAAAAGGGCATAATTCCTGATCGACCGGCAAAATAGCAACCATATCGGCCTTTTTTGCCAGTTGACTATTTTTGTTCCCGACAATAGCAATGGTCCTTACCCCGCGATTCCTGACAAAGGGCAATAACTGCAATAATTCATCGCTTTCGCCGCTTTTGCTGAACATCATAAAAATATCATGAGACTGGACGATTCCAATGTCTCCATGCAGCGCATTAGACGGGGAAAGGAAAAAAGCCCTTGTACCGGTTGAAGTCAGGGTCTGGGAAATTTTTTCAGCAACAAGGCCGCTTTTGCCTACGCCCGACAGAACAATCGAACCCTTGCATTGATGCAGCACATCAATAATATGGTTCATTGCATGAATATCGAGATTGTCGAAAAAAAAGTTTAAATAATCTTTTTCTTGTTTAAATAGTTCTTGCAGCATAGGGGGTGCCTTTTTATTGTTTCATAAATGAACACTAATCTGTTTTGCAATTAATGATGGATGACGGTTGATCCAGTGCAAACATTGGTGGCCTATTCGCATGGGTACGTTTGTCTTTGTGCCCTCTGCCAAAAAGGGGGTGGGGATAGTTTCGTGACGCACCCATTTTTGACAGGCCCGGAATAATGCCAAATTAGGGAATTCATCAGGATCGCGGACAGGAATAATTTGTTTAGAAACCGGATCTTGGCATATTTGAGGAAAAGAGCATTGAAGCCCCCATGGGATATTTTGCATTCCAAACCCCATGGTACGAAATTTTTTATCTGTTGTCGAATAATCGACAGTAAGAGGCTGCATTTGGATCACTGGTTTGGCAATGCGGATTAATTGCCTGCCCTCGCCAACATCGACAGCATACAAAGAGTCAGGTGTAGTAGAGATCGCCGTGGAGAATATTTGTTGATAACTGTCAACAGGAGGCAGTTGGCCCGATTTTAAAGATTCGATATAACTTTGATAGCAATGCAAAAAATCATCCGGAGTATAGACTCCCTCGCCTCTCAAAAAAACTTTTCCGCATGAATACAAGAAACAAGGGCCCATGGCTTCAAACAGCCTGCTCATTTCATCAAAATCGAGTAGAAATTGAAGATGCAGCCATTTTGAAGCTTCAAGAGGTTTTTCCTGGACTGTGCTAATCCGTAGCATGTTCATGTTATCTAAGGTTTAAGAGATCGTGAAGGCGAGTTTTTAATGCTTGTTCGGGCAAGCCCCAAGCCTACTACACCAATAAAAATTGCACTGTCTGCAACATTAAAAATAGGGCAATCATATCCCCATAGGACAAAATGGAACATATCGATCACATGTCCGTATAAGTAATAGTCACAAATATTTCCCAGGGCGCCGGCAATGATCAGGGCAAAGGGTATTCTCCAGTTTTTGTAAGGATTAAACCAAATGGAGTAAATTAACAAACTCGCAATCAGGAAAATCCGAAAATAAAGCAGAGGGACCTGATATTGAGAAAACAGACCCCAGGCAGCTCCCGAATTAATTTGATGGGTTAATGAAAATTCTATTCCAAAGAAGTTTTTAAACACTCCAATGCCCCCATAGGGGTACCATGACCAGCTATTTCTCATCAGGGGCAGGTAGTGGCTTGTGTACCATTTAAAAAGAAAATCGGTGAAAAAAACGGATATTCCTAAAATAAAAGGGGTGCGATAGAAACCCCTCATGATCAAATCAATCCTTTCTCGAGTTGTTCCTGAGCTTTTACGGTCATCACCGCATAGGGAACAGCGTCTAACCTGGCAAAGGGAATTTCATGTCCGGAGATGTCGCAAATTCCATAAGTCCCCTCTTCGATTTTTTCCAATGCCCGTTCGATGTGTTTAAGAATGTCGTATTCGCGAGAGCTGACTTCGATACTGATTGTCCGGTCAAAGTCATCGGTCCCCTGATCTGCCTGATGCTGGGAATACCCGCTTTTCTCATCTGCTGTTTTTACATCTTCTGTCGACCCTTTGAGTGAATGAGTAATTTGTTTACGCATCTCTTCCAAGCGTTTTTTAAAATGGGCAATTTCACTTTTTTTAAGAGCCATATCATCCTCCGTCAATATTTCAAGCAATCCTACATACTATACGATTATGTTTTTTTTTACCATATTTTTTTATGGTGCACAGGAATTCTAAATACAAAATAAATTTAACAGGATTTGCAGGATCGCCTTAAGCGGCAGGATAAAAAAGATATCCATGCTTTTTTTCCCGCAATATGGTAGTATGAATTGAAGCGTTGACTACAAAAATTTAGGGTAGTATCACATGATCAAAAAGTGGATTGACTGGGCCAATTACGGGATTGCCGGATTAATTATTGCTTTACTGCTTGGAGCGTTTCTTTTTTGGTTGATACGTCCCTCTGAATTTCCTGTTAGCGACCTCAACCCAAGAAAATCTACCCTTCCTGTCCGAGAATTTGCCAGACCTGGGGAAGAATATAATCAAATTGGGGAACCGGCGCTTAAGCTGACATTTGCCCCTTTAAGCGTTCAACTGCCAAACTTAGGCCTGCATCTCGTTTATTATGGAAAAAACGGACGACCCGATGCTGACGTAAATCACCCTGAGATGTTTTTCGGGTTTGCGATAAATAAAAGTCCTGTGCCACTTAAACAAGGGGGGCGCCTTTATGTTCTCTATGATAAAGGACAAATCCCAAACCAATATATCTTTTCCCCAAATAATGCCGAAACCCCTTTATGGATCGAAGCAGTTTCAAGCGGAAATCAGGCCTATGTCGGTGTAAAAATGATGGGAGAAAATGGTCAAATCGTCCAAGAACCAAAGGCTTATGCGAGTATTGTCCTAGTTGAAAAGGATTTAGCCCGTTTTGGCGGAACATGGGAGATCGATAATATTCGCGTGGATGGCACGTTTTTAGTCAAACAAAAAGCCCGTTGGTATGGGATTGATCAGTTTATCGAAAAATACGGAGGGGAGGAATTTAAAGAGTGGCAGAATAAACAACGCATTGATTTTGGCGAAGAGCCCGATAACTATTCGGTCTATATCGGGCAAGGGCAATGCCTCGCCAGAGCCAATTCCCGCTGGGAACTTGTCAAGCCCGGAGAAGATGCTTTGAAAAGTCCCCTTCTATGCCTAAAAAAAATCGATGACCGCGTGATGAATTTTGAGCTTTGGGATGTCGATGGAAAAAATAAAGTCATTTTAAACCTCATTAAGTCGAATGAACCAAAAACTCCCCAGGCTCTGGAAAACAGTTTTAAGTTTGTGGGGGCAAGAACCCGTTCACAGCTGATCTTTGATATCAACGGTGAGCGCATGCTGCTAAGGCCGCATGATTGGCTTCTTTTTCATGAGGGGGAATGGAACAAACTGGAAGCACCGGAAGACATCGACGCATTTGTAGAGCGCAAACTCATTGGCCCTCTATTCATCTTCGACCGGATCGAACGCAAGGATGATCATCCTGTTGTATTTGGGACCTTCTTTAATGCAGCCCGTACAGAGGCAGTTGAGGTCGAGTTATCCCAGCAGCAAAATGCAACACCAGCTTCTCAGGAAAATCCCTCCAAGAGAAAAGGAAAAGAGGAAGGGGTAAAAAAACTAAGTCCGGAAGGCAAGATACTGAAACCACAAGACGATGAATCTCCGTGATGAATTTACTGCTTCTATTTGTATTCTTTTTTTTCCCTTCCCTGATTTTTTGCGAGGAGATTCCTGTTCCTGAAAACAGTTGGTCGCTTGAAATTACAACACCTCTCTTGCATGACCCTTCTCCGGAAAATATTGTCATGGCAGATCTATATGTGAAATGTATAGAGAAACATTTGTTAAGCGACTTAAGGGTGTCTGAAGTTAATTTGGAATTGAAACGTACCCATCTTGGATTGACCATCACCGTTAGTGGCGATGACCGGTCCAATATATTATTTCTTCATGCAATCAAAAGCATAAAGGAATATGTTCCCGATGAACACCATTTTAAATATTTGAAAGGACTATTGCTTGGGCAATACCAACAAATGGCTGTTGAAGCGCCGCTTGTGCAGGCAATAGAATTAATGACGAGCATCCTGCAGCTCGATTACCGAAGCGAAAAAATGAAAGCCGCGGCAATGAGAGGCATTAAATTTCCCCAATTTCAGGAATTTGTCCTGCATGTATTTGATCAATCATCTACCGATGGCTTTTTTAGCGGAAACGTGAAAGAAAAGCTGGCCAGGCAAGTGGAGGCAAAGGTCATCGATAGTTTCGATGTGTTGCTGCCTTATCCAAGAGATCAGTGCCGCTTTGTTGAGGTCAATCGGATGCCGGCGGAGATGGGCCCTGTATATTATGAAGCAAGAAGAAAATGTGAAGGCTGTGCAGCCGTTTTAGCAATAGAGCTAGGTCCTTTCTCACATGAACTACAGGCAATTCAAGAAATTCTCATTCGTTTGTTTCCCCGTTTTTTACCAAAACAACTTCAAAATCAGGTCCAGGAATTACATGAAAGCGGCGATATCCTGTACCTCATTGTGGCCTTGCAATCCAAAAATCACGACGGACGAGATCTCCTCTCCCGCATTGAGGTGTCTTGTGAAGAGTTCATAAGCGAGCTGCAAGAGCAAAAATTTTCTGAGGAAGATTTCAATGCAGTTAAACTTTCATTGATCGATGCATGGAAGCAAAGCTCTGTAGCTCTTGGTGGGATAAGATCATTTATGGAAAAAATGTCCTTTTCAGTAAGTGAAGACCCATGGATCGATCATAAAATCAAAGCATTTGAAACTTTGAGTTATGGGGCATTCTCAGCCAATATACAGGCTATTCTTGGAAAACAAAACAAACACAGGGTCGCTGTTGTATTTTCCGGAATGCTTCCGGAGGAATCTTCGCTACAGTACAAAAGAGCAACCAGTTTCGAACAAATGAAGTCCGGCAAATCAAAGAAAAATTAACAATCTTTTGTTGAATAAATAGAAAAAAAAGATCATAAAATAAGAGGGTTCATCAATCATCACAATAGATCCATAATAATATGAGCAGACTGATCACAGGGTTGCATCACATAACAGCATTAGCCTCCAATCCTCAGAAAAATATCGACTTTTATGCAGGGGTTTTAGGATTAAGACTGGTGAAAAAAACGATCAATTTCGATGCTCCCGAAGTCTATCACTTATATTATGGCAACGAAAGGGGTGAGCCTGGAACTATTATGACTTTTTTCCCTTATCCGGAGATTCCGCAAGGAAGGAAAGGGAAGGGACAATTAACGCTCACCTCATTTTCCATCCCTGAGAGTTCAATTCACTATTGGATGAAACGATTTAGTTCCTTCAACGTTACTTACAAAGAACCAGAGGAGCGTTTTGACGAAATATTTATTTATTTTGAAGATCACGACGGGTTGAGCTTAGAATTGGTTGCCGGCGGCATGGATGAGAGGCCGGGGTTTACTTATGGAAATATCCCGCAGGAATTTGCCATCAAGGGATTTTACGGGATGACCCTTTCTGAAGAATGCTCCGAAAAGACAGCCTCGCTATTGATGGGACAATTGGATCACGTTCTCATCGCCGAAATGGGTAACCGTTTTCGTTATTCTACCACTGGCAAGCCGGGAAATTTTGTCGATGTGCTATGCAATCCCGATGCCTTGAGAGGATTGTCCGGATACGGAACCGTTCATCATGTGGCATTTGCTACGGCAAATGAAAAGACTCAAAACGAAGGCCGCGAAAAGCTCTTAAAAATTGGTTTAGATGTAACTCCTGTTTTAGACAGGGAATATTTCCGTTCGATTTACTTCAGGGAACCGGGGGGCGTATTGTTTGAAATTGCTACAATCCCTCCAGGATTTACTGTAGATGAACCCATTGAATGCTTAGGGGAAGCGCTTATGCTTCCAAAGTGGGAGGAACAAAACCGGACGTTTATTGAAAAAAAATTATTCCCGGTTCAATTAAATGTCGAGGATTTTGCAGATGATGGCTATTTCTGAAGTATTACATCGGGGCAGGCCATTGACTAAAAGTTCTAAAGCATTGCTATTGCTTCATGGAAGAGGAGGGACGGCACAAAGTATTTTACAGCTGGCGGACAAGTTGGTCGACGACAGTGTATATATCGCAGCTCCGCAGGCATTTAATCACATTTGGTATCCTTATAGTCTTATGGAAGAGGATAAATTAAATGAACCCTATCTTTCCCAGTCAGTGCGGGCGATAAAGGACCTGATTGATAAGACTGCGCAGCATATCCCGTTAGAGAATATTTTTATTGCAGGATTTTCTCAAGGCGCGTGTTTATCTTTAGAGGTTTCGTCAAGATTTGCAACAAAATATGGGGGAATTGCTGCCTTTACCGGAGGATTGATTGGTTATGAAATCAATGAAAAAAAGTATCAGGGCGATTTTGCAAAAACGAAAGTCTTTATCAGCAATGGGGATCTCGACCCGTATATCCCATTGATAAGATCGAAAGAGTCTGAAGAAATAATGAAAAAATTAAACGCCGATGTGACGTTGAAGGTCTACAAAGGGCGGTCTCATATTATTACCGAAGATGAATTAAAGCACGTAAGAAATATGATTCTTGGAGAGGATTGATCATGACAAGCATTAAACCGACAAGTCCATTATTTAACTTTATGCCTTTAGAAATTGAAGGGGTTGAGATGCTCGTAGAGCTGGCTCTTGATATCATGTGGTCGTGGAATCATTGTACTGATCAGATATGGCATGAGCTCGAACCCGAGTTATGGGAACAAACGCATAACCCATGGATAGTTCTTAGGACAGTTTCAAAAGATAAATTAAAAAAATTATTTGCAAATAACGGGTTTCGTAAAACTATCAAAGATCTTTTAAAATATAAACGTGAATTGCAGACAAGACCCTCATGGTTTCAGGCTAACTATCCAAATACCCCTTTATCTTGCGTGGCTTATTTTAGTATGGAATTTATGTTAAGCGAGGCTCTGCCCATCTATTCGGGCGGCCTTGGAAATGTGGCTGGTGACCAGCTGAAAGCGGCAAGCGATTTGCGGGTCCCTGTGGTTGGGGTTGGCTTGCTTTATCAGCAGGGGTATTTTCGCCAAATTATCAACAAGGAAGGCAATCAGGAAGCTGTCTATCCCTATAACGATGTTTCCCAGATGCCGATCACACCTGTACGCGGACCTGACGGCGAATGGCTTCGCATTGAACTGTCTTTCCCGGGCTATTCTATTTACTTACGTGCGTGGCAAGTGATAGTGGGCAACGTACATCTTTATCTTCTGGACAGCAATGATGCCGCCAATTATCCACCCTATCGCGGGATCACAAGCGAACTGTACGGAGGGACACCAAATTTGCGCCTGCAGCAAGAGCTGATCCTGGGAATTGGTGGATGGCGTCTTCTTGCCGCATTAGGCATAAAACCGCAAGTGTGCCATCTTAATGAAGGGCATGCGGCATTTGTTGTTTTAGAACGGGCAAGAAGCTTTATGAAAGAAACGGGCCAATCATTTGAAGTATCCCTTGCAACAACGCGCTGTGGAAATGTCTTTACTACCCATACTGCAGTTGCAGCGGGATTTGACCGGTTTTCTTCAGAAATGATCAAATTATACTTATCTGCATTTGCAAAAAATGAATTGGGGATTTCCATTCAGGAGTTACTGGCGTTAGGCAGACAGAATCCCGATGACGGTGCGGAAGATTTTAATATGGCCTATCTGGCAATTCGGGGCAGCGGATCAGTGAATGGGGTCAGCCGGCTGCATGGCGAAGTAAGCAGACATATTTTTACCCCTCTTTTCCCCCGTTGGCCTGAAACAGAAGTGCCGGTCTCCTATGTCACTAATGGCGTTCACGTGCCAAGCTGGCATTCGGAAGAAGCGGACAAGATCTGGACGGAAAATTGCGGGGTTTTGCAATGGCATGAGCCAATGGAATCAACATGTGCAAATTTGAATATAGTGCCGGGTGGTAAACTTTGGCACATGCGAAACCGCTTACGACAAAATCTTATCGAATTTTCACGCAGCAGGCTGACCCGTCAGCTTGCCATTTCCGGAGGGTCTTCAGAAGAGATCGAACGGGCAAGCAAACTATTTAGTCCGGATAGTTTGACTTTAGGATTTGCCCGCCGCTTTGCCACATATAAGAGGCCAAATCTATTACTTCACAACCCTGAGAGACTGTTGCGCATTTTAAGCAACCCAAAATGTCCGGTCCAGCTGATCATTGCCGGCAAGGCTCATCCGAAAGATATTCCCGGCCAGTCCCTGATCTATCAATGGATGCAATTTATCAGACGGGAGGATGTGAGGCCGTTTATCATTTTCTTAAGCGATGATGACATGCTTTTAACACAACGGCTTGTTCAGGGGGTTGATCTTTGGATCAATACCCCTCGCAGGCCATGGGAAGCCTGCGGGACGAGCGGAATGAAAATTTTGGCCAATGGAGGGATCAATCTTTCAGAACTCGATGGCTGGTGGGCAGAAGCCTTTCGTCCCGAACTTGGGTGGGCGCTCGGGGATGGTAAAGAACATGGGGATGATGCCGCGAACGATGCGGCAGAAGCAAATACCCTTTATGATCTGCTTGAAAATGAGGTTATTCCCCAATTTTATACCCGGGACTCAGCTGGTATTCCTACTGCCTGGATAAGTAAACTTCGCGCAAGCATGGGACAATTAACGCAAGAGTTTTCTGCAAGCCGCGCTGTCATCGACTATACGGAAAAATATTATATTCCAGCCGCCAATGCCTTTTACGCCCGTTCAGAAAATCAGGCACAATCAGGGAAACAAATTGCCGGCTGGATGAAAGATATTGCACACAATTGGCCATTTCTTCGCTTTGGTAGCGTAAAAATTGCAACTAAAGAAAACCAGCATCATTTTGAAGTCGAGGTGTATTTGCATGAGTTACCTCCCAGTGCTGTAAAGCTTGAACTTTTTAATACGGAAAATATACAAGAAACGCACCTGATTGGAGAAGTGGAAGGCGAGCCTGGGACATACGTGTATCGCGGGGCTGTTTCGGCAACAAAGCCGGCAGAAGATTATACGCCGAGACTAGTTCCCTTTCACCTGAGCGTTTCGGTTCCTTTGGAGATCAATAATATTCTTTGGCAGAAGTAAGCTGTTAAATATTTTGCTTACGGATATTTGCCATGTTTGTTTTCATCGCTTCCATACCTTTTTCTGCCTGAGAATCTTTTTGAGAATAGGTAAATTTTAGATTAGGGCCAAAAAGGGTTTTCCAAAAATAAGTATTCGAATTTAATTTCAACACATTGAAACTTAGATGCATGGATAAATAGAACTTTAGATCGTTATCCAAAACTTTATTTAATTTTTTTGATTTGAGAACGGATTTGTCTTTTTTTATATACATTCCTAACTTTTGTAGGAGTAAAGCGATAAAAAGCATGAAATGAATTTCTTTAGTGCCTAATGGTGTTTTATTATGAAAATCAGTGATTTGCTCAGAAAGTTTCGTGAATTTTTTTATGAATTCCTGAGAGACTGGGGAGTCCTTAGGCATCTGGATGATACAGATGCCGGCTAAAAAAAGATAATAAGCGACGAAATTTTTTTGAGGAGACTTATCTTTTAATATGGTAAGGGCGAAGTTGAGACTGTCAAGCGGATCGCTGGAAGTCAATTGATTTCCTTCAATGGAAGTGGTCGGGGAAAGAGGAATATTATTTAATATAATTGTCCCGATCGTTGCTTTCTTTTGTGCTAAAATTAGAGCCTGGACTTTGGTTTTGACTTTATCTAATGGAGAATTTTTCGCTTTATCCTGCAAGCTTGTGATCAGTCTTTGTTTCAATACAACTAATTCCTGGGGTAGAGAAACAAGCATTCCCGTCCGTTGAATTTCATTGATCATTTCAAGGGCTGCCAATTTTTGTGTCGTAGAATTGCCAGAACCTGTAAAAATATGCCTTACTGTTTTTAACAAAAGTTCATAAGCGGCAAATTCTTTAAACTTTGTATGTTCCTCAACTGGCAAGTGACTTGAAATTGCGGAACAAAGAGATTGAGTTGTGCAAGACCCGCCCAATTGCCCGGTACCCCAATCTCTTTCATCGGGGCTTGGGCCATCAATTTCTCCGCCTGTTAAAGGCAAAATATTTTCATAAAAAGTTTTTGTGGTGTGTGACCCCGGTTCTAATAACCTTTCAAAAAATTGAGAATTTTTGCCATACAGGTTTTTTTCCGGAACATTTGTGATCCGAAGAGCTGTTTGATAAAGCCGTCTGCCATCTTTGTCTAATTTCTGGTAATGATAGTTTTCGACCCCCTTTCCGGTATTATGGACCTCTATTGTAAATGTTTTTTTGCCATTAATATCTGCAGTACGAGTAACAGTCATAAGCACGTGATGTCTACGCGTAAGTACCGACAACGCTGTGCTTGCCCCAACTTTTAGATTTTTTATTGTATTTTTAGCTTTCATTTCTCTAGAGAAGATTGTATTTCTAATAGAGTAAGCATCGACCATCAAATTTTTTATGATTTGCATATGAGGCATATCGATTTTGCTTACGAGTTTCCTTGTGCGGCGAAGAGCAACAAATGTTGAATTTCCGGCAAGGCATCCCTGGCTGTAATGTTCGATGGTCATATGCGTTGCAAAATTTAAACGATCCCGGCCCGACCCACTGATGATCGCCCATAGACGCAATAGAGCAGGTTTAATCCCCTTTCTTTGTTCCATTTTGGAAAGATCGATAAAGCGCTTTTGAAATTGATTATATACTGAACCTGGTGGAATGTTGGGAGATACCCCTCCATTTAAAGGAGTTGACGGAAGAAAATTTGATGAAATATTTGACATAAAATGAATATTTGTCCTAGCTTATAGAAGCTATTGTATCGAAAAAATGATTGATTGTCAATTAATTACTTAAAATTTTTTAAATTTACTTGAGTGATAAAATGAAATTTTGTTTTAATTTATTTAAATTTGTTATCTTTTATTTTTTTGTTTGTTCTTCATTTCTACCTGCTGAAATTACCAGAACCAAGGATCAAAGCGGTACCGTAATTATTTTGAACGGTCCCTCTGCGGCCGGAAAAACAAGCATTCAAAATGAAATTCAAAAACAAGCCGGCGCTCTTTTTCTCAAAGTGGGAATCGATACATTTTTTGATGCTTTACTCCCCACGCCCGATTTATCTTCGTTTGCAGAAAAGAAAGAATTAAAGCAATACACGAACGATCACATTTTTATCCGGGGGATTCAATTGAAAACAGATCCGGAAGGTCATCAGATTGTACCATTGGAAATTGGGCCTGCAGGCGATAAAGTAATTTATGGCATGCATGCTGCCATTAGTGCATATGCAAGCAAGGGAAACAATATAGTTGTCGATTACATTCTCTATAAACCACAGTGGCTGCCAGATCTCGTGCAGTCTCTAAAAAATACCAAGGTATACCTCATTGGGATTAAGACACCGTTGCCTATTCTGGAAGAAAGGGAAAAAAAACGCGGGACATCTCCTGTAGGGCATGCGCGCAGCCATTATAATCAGGTTCACCAAGGGTTTGTCTATGATCTGGAAATCGATACATCAGAGTACACTCCAGCACAAAGCGCACAGATGATCCTGGATTTTATCAAGGCCCATCCTCAGCCCACGGCAATGAAGCAGTTGCTGCATTAGACCTCTTCAAGGCCATTTTATGCTGACTTGGTGAAAACGCTCATTAACAACTGCAGTTGTTTTATTGTAAAGCATCGTCCAGGTCTGCCTTTCGATAGAAATAGTTTGTCTTTATCATTTGCTAACCTTTGCGATTTCAATTCATTTTCTAGGGCAGATGGATTATTTTGTTTTAGGAATTTAGCTTCAAGATGGATTTTAGCTTTCTCCCAAAGCGAAGGGATTATTATATGCAAATTAAGTTCTTTATCAGTAAATGATTTCGCAATTAATTTCCTTTTTACGAATCGTTGAAAGCTTTTCTGTAAAGCCTCGTTCATGTAGTAAAATCCAATGCCTCTCTTTAATTGTATTCTGGCGATATCTTCTATTGTCTTAAGGAATAAGATTTCCGGCTCAGTTAGACCATAAGGATATATTTCCTCTATTTTATCTTTTATTTTATCGTTTTGAATTTGAGATGCCTCGCATAATGGCAATACACTTCCTGATTGCGAGATGGGGTTGGCTGGTTGCATAGGACTCCTTCCTTTAAACTTTTGACTACAAGATGATAGCAAACTTAAGGTAATGAAACAATAACAATATGCGGGAAGTATCGGAATGGTGTGCAATTAAAAGTGTAGGTTGACAACCTCATTGTTGCTTCCAATTCTCTGAAAATAAGGATTACACAGAGAAGACTTAAGACGCTTAAGTACACTGAGAATAACATAATAACTTTATTGTTTTCGCGGATGCGAAAACAATAAGAGCTTTCTTTTTTTTGCCATTAGCAAAAATAAAGATGCTAGGTTAACAGAGCAGCAATGTCATTAAGGCCCCATTTCTTAGCCAGATCGAGCGGTGATGCTTCCTCATCATCCTTAACCCCTTTTATTGCTTTTTTATCGAGAAGTCACTTAACGGCAACTATATTTCTGCATTGGACTGCATGAGGTCAAAGACAATAAGGACACCAAGGTCAAAGACACCAAGTCTTTATTGTCCTTAACCTGGTGTCTCTAATGTCCTTATTGTCCTTATCTTTTTGGAAAATTAAAAATCAGCGAAACACCGATATATTGGGTGTGCGTTTTTTGTGCATGCTTAGTGCTGGTCGAACGTCTGATCTTTGAAATATCTGGATAACCGGTATAGATGTAATCCAAGGCTACTCCAAGCCAGTCGCAAAAGGCATAATTAATGCCGGTTCCCACTCTTAGGCCCCATTCATCTGATTTTTTATGAAGAGCGGTAAGATTGGCGGCAGCGTTTGCATCCTGAGAAAATTGTAAGTGTGCGTAAGAGGCACCGACTCTTGCGTAGAAAAGCAGATCATCGCAAAAGAAGCGAAAGCCGGGCAACAGGTCCAGATTCACGTATTCCTGAACAGACATGTGATCGGTAAATGTCTGACCGGTAAATGTGGCTCCAGGGCGGCGGACAGTGACCCTACGTTTGGGAAATGAAGTCCCTAACTCTGCGCCAAGGTAAACGTTACCATTGCAAGAATTGAAGGTATGTCCATATCCTATAAATACTGTACCAAGAGAATGGAATCTGTTTTTGGATTTTTTAACTACATTACAGTTCAGAAGGTTGGTAGCCTTATACTCAAGAAAATCATAAGTCCCGCCATACCCGGCCCCTGCATATACGCCTTCTCTCACTGTTGCTTCTACGATGCGCGGGCCAAATAAAAAACTTAAAAGTGTACATACCATGATAAGTTTACGCATATATCTCCCTTAAATAAGATTTATTCCTGTTCATTTCATAAGTTTAAGGACGGTTCAGAGTCAAAGGTATTTTTCTGTAGCCATTTACGCTGACCCGGAAGTGAAAATGCTGAGCAATAGACCCATTTGCCTTACGGTAAAATATCGGCTAACTACCGAAAAGGTTATGTATGATTTAGTTAGTGCTTCGTGTTGCAATCTTCTTTCATTTGCTAAGGCTCCTTTATTTTTCGATTTTTTAAGCTGTTCTTCAAGATGAATTTTAGATTTTTCCCAAAGTGAGGGAATGATTATTTTCAATTTAAGCTCATCTTCAGTAAAAGAACTACTAGTCAATTTCGTATGTACGAATTTTTGAAAATCACTCTGTGAACGCGAGGAGAGGTGGAACGGTTGAGGGTCTTTTTCTTTTAAGTTTTCTCTGATGGGATTTTCTTTTAATTTGAGGAACAGGATTTCCGGCTCCGTGAGATTAAAAGGGTACATTCCTTCTTTGTGTTGCGATGCGGCGCTGGTTAGTTGCATTGGGTATCGACCTCCATCAAGTTTTGACTTTAGCGGATTATACCTTCTATAAGATAATGGAACAATGATAATTTTTTTAGAAAAATGTTCATCACAAAAAGAGTTACGAAAATAACGCTTTTTATTTGAGGTAAAATTTTTTTTTAATTAGGATCAAAAACGTCAGGTGACCGGACATTAAAACAATTTATTGAAACACAGAGATACAGAGGGCACAGAGAATTTTTTTTTTGCCGAAATGCAAAAAAGAAATAGCCTGTTTTTCGCATCCACGAAAAAAAATGTGTATAATCACCCTCTGTGTTCTTTCGTGCCTCTGTGTTTAAATATTTGTTTTAATGTCCGGTCATCTGTCAAAAACATCCGAAAGATTGACTTTGGTTTGACCGCCAGCATAATCCAGCATAATAAGGATTGAAATGATAAAGCTATTGAAAACACCTGTGTTTTTCATGTTGTTTGTTGCCGGCTTGATCATTTTATTCGTTTTAGCTATGCAGCCCCTGTCTGTTCTTCATTTTGGCAGCGATATCGTGATGCTTTTTCCAAAAGGATCGATTGCTGTTCAACAGCGCAATCTTCTTTTGATCATCCAGGCAGCCATGCTGTTTGTCATTATTCCCGTCTATATCCTGACTTTTGTTTTCTCCTGGAAATATAGCTCGCAAAATCCCAAAGGCGATTATGATCCCGACCTGGTGGACAACCAGCTCGCTGAAGTCATTTGGTGGGGGCTTCCCTGCCTGATGGTCTTGGGCGTTTCGCTATTGATATGGACAAAAACACATGAGCTTGATCCCTATAAGCCTCTTGCATCGGCAAATAAGCCGATCACAATCCAGGTTGTGGCTCTTCAGTGGAAATGGCTCTTTATCTATCCGGAAGAAAAGATTGCAAGCGTAAATTTTATTCAGTTTCCGATCCAAACGCCTCTACATTTTGAAATAACGGCAGATGCCCCGATGAATTCGTTCTGGATCCCCAGTTTAGGAGGTCAAATTTACGCCATGCCAAAAATGAAGACAGAATTGAATTTAATTGCCGATGAGCCGGGAGATTTTAGAGGGTCATCGGCGAATATCAGCGGAGAAGGGTTTTCAGGAATGCATTTTATTGCAAGGGCTGCATCCGAAGAAGAGTATCATAAATGGGTTACTTCTGCAAAAGAGTCCCCGCAAGCCCTTAATGGAGAAACCTACCATACATTAGCCGCTCCCAGTAAAAATAACCAGGTAGAGGTCTATCAGTTACAGGATGATCATTTATTTTCGCAGATTCTGATGCAGGATAAACCAAAAAAAAACGAATAGATTATGTTTGGAAGATTAACAACAGAAGCATTTTTCCATGAGCCAAGCCAAAATGGGGCCGTTGCCGGAATGGTGATCATGGGAGCTTTGCTTTTAATTCTTATTACATGGACAGCGCGCTGGAAATGGCTTTGGAAGGAATGGATTACAACGGTCGATCCGAAAAGAATCGGCGTCATGTATATTGTTGTCGTTCTCATTATGTTTGCTAAGGGGTTTGCAGATGCCCTTATGATGCGGCTTCAACAGTTTCTTTCCGTTGGAGACTCAAGCGGATTTATCTCCGCCAGCCATTTCCAGGAAATTTTTTCTGCCCATGGGACAACGATGATCTTTTTTGTCGGCATGGGTGTTATATTCGGGCTGATGAATCTTATTATTCCCTTGCAAATAGGTGCAAGGGATGTGGCATTTCCTTTTTTAAATGCGCTTGGATTTTGGCTTTTTGCGTCCGGCGGTCTTTTAACCTTGATTTCACTTGCAATTGGTAAATTCAGCACGGCCGGATGGTTGGCCTATCCTCCTCTTTCAGGAATAGAGTACAGTCCAGGCGTTGGGGTGGATTATTGGATATGGGCTGTGCAAATTGCCGGGATTGGAAGTACGATCGCAGGGATTAATTTTCTCGTTACGATAATGAAAATGCGCTGTCCCGGCATGACCTATATGAAAATGCCGATTTTTACCTGGAGCTGTCTTTGTGCTGTGGTCCTGATTATTTTAGCTTTTCCTGTTTTAACCGCAACGCTCGTTCTGCTCACACTGGACCGCTATCTCGATATGCATTTTTTTACCTCTTACGGCGATGGAAATCCCATGATGTATGTCAATTTGATCTGGGCCTGGGGGCATCCGGAGGTATATATATTAATATTGCCCATCTTTGGCGTTTTTTCCGAGATCGTACCCACGTTTTCCGAAAAACGGCTATTCGGATATGCTTCCATGGTTTGGGCTTTGATCATGATCACAATTCTGTCTTATCTGGTTTGGCTGCATCACTTTTTCACAATGGGCGCAAGCCCATATGTAAATAGCTTTTTTGGGATAATGACAATATTGATTGCCATCCCTACCGGTGTCAAAATATTTAATTGGCTGTTTACAAAGTTTCGGGGGCGCGTCCATTTTACTTCGCCGATGCTTTGGTTTTTTGCCTTTGTACTCAACTTTACTGTTGCGGGCATGACGGGAATCTTGCTTTCAGCACCTCCGGTGGATTACCAGGTACATAATAGTTTGTTCCTGATCGCCCATTTTCATGGAATGGTCATCGGGGGAGTTCTTTTCGGATTTTTTGCCGGATTTACCTATTGGTTTCCAAAATTCACCGGTTTTTTCCTCGATGAAAAACTGAACTTGTATGCCTTTTGGTGTTGGTTTTTAGGATTTTTGGTTGCCTTCATGCCGCTTTATATGCTGGGCTTTATGGGAGCGACAAGGCGGTTGGACCATTATGAAGCGTCCACGGGATGGCATCCCATATTTGCTGTGGTGGCCTTTGGGGCTTGCATTATCTTGTGCGGAGCGCTTATTCAGTTTTTCGGCTTATTTTGGAGTATTAAAATCCGTAAGCGAAACTGGGACCACAGTGGCGGCGATCCGTGGAATGCAAGAACGTTGGAATGGTCCATTCCCTCCCCTCCGCCCATTTATAATTTTGCCATCATTCCCACGGTAGACCAGCGCGATCCCCTGTGGGCAATCAAACGGGGACAAGCCCCAAAAACGGAAAAAATATACGAGGATATTCATTTGCCTGTCAATACCCCCATAGGGCTATACATTGGGATGTTTGCCACAATATTTGGTTTTGCCATGACGTGGCATATATTTTGGTTGGCTATTTTGAGCTTGTCCGGCATCATCACAACTGCAATCATTCGGCTCTCCTTACGGGACAAGCATGAGACAATTTCCGCCGACGAAGTAAAGAAAATGGAAACGTTACAAAATAGGAATGAACCGTTATGAGCAGACCTTTGACTCTTCACCACCAGGATACTCTCGAAGCTCATCCGGACACACGGGTTCCAGATCCCCACCAGGATGTTTTTTCTACAACCACGTTTGGGTTTTGGGTCTATCTGATGACTGACTGTCTCCTTTTTGCTACTTTTTTTGTCACTTTTGCTGTTTTTCATGACCGAACCTTTGGAGGTCCGTCGCCCAAGGACCTTTTTGATCTCAAGACCGTTTTTATTGAGACAATGGTTTTATTATTTAGCAGCGTCGCTTGCGGACTTGCCCTTTTGTCTTCTTTAAAATTGGAGAAAACAAAAGTCATTATATGGATGGCGGTTGCATTCCTGTTAGGAGCCTCCTTTGTTGCGATCGAGCTTAAGGAATTTACGCACTTGGTTCATGAGGGAAACAGTTGGGAAAGAAGCGCGTTTCTGTCGTCCTTCTTTACTTTGGTAGGGACACATGGGCTGCATGTTTCTGTCGGGCTTCTGTGGTTGATGGTCATGATGTTTCAAGTTTTTTGGATGGGTATAACGGCCTTGACATTTCGTAGAC
Source organism: Chlamydiota bacterium (assembly GCA_013287905.1). Lineage (GTDB taxonomy): Bacteria > Chlamydiota > Chlamydiia > Chlamydiales > Parachlamydiaceae > JABDCW01. Next base: position 25,313 of record JABDCW010000002.1, read on the forward strand.
TGTCCGTCTTTAGCATGTTTTGGCATTTTCTCGATCTGATATGGATCTTTATCTTTACATTTGTTTACTTAATGGGGATGGTATAAATGTCTACTGATCTTACTTTAAAGGAGATTCAAAAAGAATGGCACGGGACGTATCGGTCTTATGCACTTGGCTTGCTCTTTTCTCTTGTGCTGACTGCCATCTCCTTTGGTCTTGTGATTTTGAACCCGCTGCCCCACAAGTATGTGCATATAGCGCTTCTTGTATTAGCAGTAGTGCAGGCAGCCGGGCAATTAGTCTTTTTTCTCCATTTGGGGCAAGAGGCACACCCTCGCTGGGAGACGCTCATATTTTCTTTTACGACCCTTATTTTGCTCATCATAGTGATTGGCACATTGTGGGTGATGAGTGATCTGAATGAACGTACGATGGAAAATATGGAGAATATGAAAAATATGACAAATATGAAAAAGGATATGGTCCATGATTAATTATTATTTATTGACGAAACCAAAAATCGTTATGGGAAATATCATTACCGTTGCTGCAGGGTTTCTGTTGGCATCCAAAGGGCATTTCGATATCACCTTATTTTGCGCTACCCTATTGGGTCTCGCATTAATTATGGCCTCTTCTTGCGTGTTTAACAATTATATCAACCGAATCACAGATAAAGAAATGGAGAGGACGAAAAACCGGCCTTTAGTCCTTGGTTTGATCTCAAACCGCAATGCCATCATGTTTGCAACTGCTCTTGGTGTTCTTGGGGCGGTCCTGTTATGGGTGTTTACAAATCCGTTGACAGTGTTTATTGCAGGCATAGGTTTTTTTGTGTATGTGGTCCTGTATAGTTTTTGGAAATGCCATACGATCTATGCAACAGCCATCGGCAGTATTGCAGGTGCAGTCCCTCCGGTAATTGGATATTGTGCAGTATCAAATCGCTTTGATGCCGGGGCGTGCATTTTATTTGCGATGATGGTCCTATGGCAGATGCCCCATTTCTTTTCGATAGCCATGTACCACTTGAAAGACTATACAATAGCGAAAGTACCCGTACTTCCCGTATTAAGAGGGGTTGAGAGAACAAAGATCCATATGGTCATTTATATTTTGGGATTTATTTTAGCTTCTTTGACGCTGACCCTTTTTGGGTATACAGGGTATTTATATCTTATTGCCGCCATGGCCATCAGCATGGCATGGCTCGGCCTTTGCGTTATGGGATTCAATAATGATGATCATCAAGTGTGGGGACGCAAGATGTTTTACATGTCCCTTTTGGTGATTAATGTGATTTGTCTGGTCATTCCTTTTGATGTTCTTAATCTTCCTTAAAGCAAAGTCTCAGCCAAAAAGCAAAGAGAGGATCATCAAAAAGTACACGTCCTTTACTCGCACCTTCTTCTAATCAGCAATGTTCGAGAGTTGCCGGGCTCACCTGATATATAAGAATTTTTTATTAGTTTTCTCACCCGCCAATTTTTAAGTAATTACTTAAAAATTGGCGGGTGACAAAAGTGGCAACTGCTTCTCCAAATTGCATCGATGCTCTCCAAAATGGTGCGAATAAACGGGAATGGATCGTACACAAAAGAAGTCCCTCTAAATACCACTTAGGAAATAATGATGCAAATATTTAACGCAGAGTCGCAGAGCCGCAGAGCCGCGGAGCGACCGAAAGGATATCGTTGAAGTGAAAGCAATAGATCAATTACATCTGGTCCACAAAGCACAACTATTAGCCTATTTAAGATTAACTGGGCTAAAGTTGGGGTTAGTATTAAACTTTGGACAGGCACAACTGGTGGATGGAATTGCACGAGTTGTAAATCAACTGTAGCTCCTCTCGCGTCTTTGCGCCTCCTTCGCCTCCGCGTTAAATAGTTTAAAGTCACTGAACAATATATGTCTCCAGATTTTCTATATAAAATTGGTAAGGATATTCATAAACAAAATCGAACGCCAAAAGATGAAGTGAGACCGCGTCATCAAAAACCAGTTAGCGGAGTATAATTTCTGATAACATCGGCTTTTTTCAAAAAGACTTGTTAAACGCGATGGGCGAGTTTTTACAAAGTAGCCAGATCGTCTCGACCAGGTTCAAGGCCGAGAGCGCCTTGTTACCTCATCCATTACCCATAAGTAAGCAAAAACCTTTTAAGCGTTATCTATAATAAATTCAACACAAAGGCACGAAGTCTCAAAGAAACAAAGAAATTTTGCCTTCTGACCCTTTCCTCTTAGTGTCTTGGTGACTTTGTGCCTTTGTGTTTAATTAAAGTCTATACTTATGGGTAATAGGATATGTTACCTTATCGGTGAATATCGACCTGAAACGGATATGTGGTTGCGGCAGCGCGCTGCAGCTCCTGCCAATAGCCGCGGTCCAGCCATCCGTAACTGCCGTTCCAAAAGAAAACGAACCAGGTCAGTCCAAATGCAATCCAAAAAACATAGCTCCATGCCAGCCATTTTGGCACGTGTGCATCTTTGGTCGCTATGAATTCATCCCCATACTCTTCAATTTCTTCGTTCATTTGAATCCTCCCATAAATCCTCGCGCATCATTTGTTCTTTAGGTTCTTCATCCATATCAAGTTTTCCTTTTGACCACAAATATAAAAATAGTAAAAATGTACTTCCTACAATAGAAAAAATTAATGAATAGTGGAAGATCCCTCCAAAAACGCCGCTCCCGTCCTGAATATTATTTAATATCATGGATTTAAATGACCCCTTCCTTCGATGATCTCTTTTGTGCCTACCGGGTCTTTTCCTAACCACCAGGCTTGGGTGGGAGGCGTGATCCTCGTCCCCTTGGTCATCAAATACTGAAAAATAGCTTCGAATTGATAATTGGGAATTCCCTCTGTATTTTTCGATGTGCCTCTCGGGTCGTCGTCAAAAAAATGACGGAATGCAGGCATGATAGACCCTTTGCTTGCTGTCTGCGGGAATTGGAAGTGGGTTTTGTGCCAGTCTCTGCTGGACCGTTTGACTCCAACGCGTGAAAGGTCAGGACCGATTCTGCGTGTGCCTGGAAATGTAATTTTTTGATAAATGTATTCGCTGGCCGTTGAGGGGGGGGCGGGGTGGGAGTCAGATCCGTTCAACATCACATCCTGAACGAGCGTGCGCGTTTGATCCGTATGGCAATACCAACACCCCTCAATGGCATAAATATGTTCGCCGGCGGCAATTAATTCGGCCCGCGAATGAAATCCGGCAGGGTGGGACTTTAGCGCATCAAGCCCCTGGATTGCCTCTCCTTTAGGATCATATACCCAATCATTGACATTGCCTGTCTTAATATTCGTAATGCGAAATTCAGACGGATTGCGGACGTAAATCACCCCACTGTCTTTGTGGTAATTTTGCATCGGAGTTTCGTCTAAAATTCTAAAATCATGATCGACCCAATTTTCTATCATTCCATCTGTCAATGCTAAAGCAAAAGCATCATGGCTATCTGGTTCATAAAGTTCCATGATTTGAATGTTCGGTTTCGACGTCCCTTCTTCCTTCCATTTTGGATGGTTTTTTTCCCATTCATTAACAATTGATGTGCGCAATTGACCGGCTGCAGCAATTGCGTCGAAATGATCGCTTTTTTCCGGGCTTCGCAAAAGAAGCAATTTAGACGTCAGAGTTAAGACAGGTTCGTTATAGGCGGTAATATATTTTTTTAGATGATCTGGCGCTACAATGCGGGAATATTCACTCTCCTGAAAAAGCAACAGGGTAAAATTTTCCTTAATGTGGTAGACAAATTGCAATGTGGAACTATGGCCGGACGCGCTGCTGATATATAAATTTGGGTCAGATACCTCATACATTTGAACCTGATAAGAGCTGCTGGGTGATGTCCAGGTCGGGTCTACATAGCGAGGGGCAATCAACGTGACAATCACCGACCCGGAAAATAACAGGATGATCCCAACGACTGTTAAAATGGCAGATTTGTCCAGACGATGAAAAAAATTGCCGTCCGGTTTTTCTTCAGGCTGTTTTTGATTCATGCTACAACCGTAATTTCTGGGGTTTCCTTTTTCTTTGTCTCGCTTACGGGATCGAGTACGACGGTGTTAAAGATGTTGATCGCGAACAAAACATTGGCAAAAAGAATAATGACCCCTCCAATCCCCCGGAGCATCCAAAAGTAATGCATTTCGGTAATGGTCTGTAAAAAAGGCAAAAGGGTCAGATTGTTATGAAATTCGGCAAAACTTGTCCCATTTGCCCATGTTGCCCATAGCATACCTTGCCAAAATCCTCCCAGCCAAAGAGCAAGTAAGAAGGGAATGCTGCCAAGAAGGTTCAAATTAAAATGCCAGTCGGCAAGACGCTGCGACCAAAGAGGTTTTTGTGTAATGACCGGAATTGCCTGATAGATCCCTGCAATGGCAAAAAAGGTAAATGTTCCATAAAGGGAGATATGGGAATGTCCAATGACCCAATCGGTTTTAGATGTGATTTCGTTAATGTTGCGCAAGGCCATCAAAGGGCCTTGAATGCATGTTATCAGGTAAAAAATATTCCCCATTATCAGAAAACGGATTGGTGCGCTTTGAATGTATGACTTCCAATGTCCTTGTAATGTGGCGAAGATATTGTACACTACCGTCCAGACCGGGATAAATAACCAAATGGAAAAAACAACGGCTGTGGTCTGCAGCCACTGGGACATAGGGCCGTGCATGATGTGGTGTGCTCCAACCCAGGCGTAGACAAATGCCACCGACCAAAAACCGATCATCGAGAGGCGATGGGAGTAGATAGGCGTATTTGCCAGTTTTGGAAGAAAATAGTAGGCAGTTGCAAGACCCATCGGCGTAAAGATCAATCCCACGAGATTGTGAACGTAAAAAAAACTCACATTGACCCGTGAAATTCCCTCCGGCACCCAATTGACCGCATAACTTCCTGTAATGAATGTGAAGGTCGTCCATATCAGAGTGCCCATTGTATACCATAGCGAAACATACATTTTTTCATGCTTGCGGTTTGCAATCGTCATGAATAAATTAGCGGCAAGGAGAACCCAGGCAATTGTGGTGATATATTTTACCGGAATATAGGCTACCCAGTTGGGTAATTCGGCATACTCCCATCCAAAGTTTGTCCCCCAGGGGTAAGAAAGGACCCCCAGAGCCAAAGAAAACCACCACAGTCCAATCGATACAAATGCCAGCTTCGAGCTCCAGACAGGTATTCCACAAAGACGGGGGACAAAGTAATAGAGAAGCCCGATATCGGCAGATAAAAGCCAAAGTAATGTGACGGAACCCACATGTGTCGGCCGAACGCGGCCGAAATGGACATATTCGCCGGAAAAATAATCGGGAAAAAGAAAGGTATTAAACGCTAAAAAGACTCCGACCGTCATTCCAAAGACCATAAACAAAATGGCCGGATACAGCATGAATTTGACAGGTCTGTCGTCGTATGCGAGGTTAGTTTGTTCCATATTTTTCTTTTTGAAGTAATGAAAGCTGCTGTTTTCGCAAAATTTCAGCTTTTGCTTCCTCTGTTATTAATTGAGTTTTCAACTTTTCATATACAGACATATTGGAATGAAGCCTATCGATGGCGTCATCGCGTGCATTTGACGGCAATTTTCCTTTTGCCTGAACTAAAAGATCCTTGTCTCTTGCAATTTGGGCTTCCAATAGTGTTTTAAGTTGATCTAAAGCCGTAAGCCTTTGCTGACTTGTACCATAATTTTTATTTATAGACAAATTTTTATTTTCTAACTGGAACCGATTTTCATTCAGTTTGACGAAGGCCAGATAGGATTTCCATAATTCATCATCGACATCGGCTGCAATAAAGGAATTGCCCAAATCGGAATAAACCGTTTGTTCACGGCCAAGAGACTTTTTTAGATCGAGAAGGGTTTGATCATATTCCTGCAATGTTTTTATCTCCCGGGAAATATGCAATGATTTCTGAAACATGGTTAATGCCTCGTCGTCCTGTAAAGCATGATTGCTTAATTTCTGTTGTATGGAGTCTTCTTCCCGCTGCAGCGCCGCAAGGGACGGGTAAGTGATCATCCGCAATTTTTCTATCTTCTCTATGGCTTCATCAAAAATCTGGTAAAGCAATTCAAAGAGAGAAGTCCTTCGTTCCTTGTTAAAACTTAAATGACGAATATACATGACCAATTGCAAACGTTGAGTTGCATTTGTCAGGTCGCCCCAAGGGGTCATTGCAGTCCCCTTTACCCCATATTTTATGGAACGCAATAAAAACAGATCATCGTACGTGTTTAACCAATCGATATTTGTCAGCATGCGCGGTTTTGCATCGACCATCCCGCCTGCCCGGATCCCTAAGCCGTCGGCATCGGTTCCATGGCAATAGGCGCAATTGAGCACAAAAAATTGTTCACCCCTTGTCAGATTTTCAGGGGTGTAATATTGCCGCTTAATATAGTAGGCATTTTTGTCACCGTTTGGAAGGCGGTTCGGAACGATGTCAAAAACTTCTTCGACTGATTGTGGAAAAGGATTCGATTTGGAAAGCCAAAGCGCCTTTTCAAGGTCGAGCTCTGCGACCACGTCTTTTGGGGAATAGCTCCATTTAGGGACATCTTCTTCCTCTTTAATCACTCTTGCCCCTGAAAGAGACTGATAAAGCCAATCGACCAATTTGCCAATGTTTTCCTGAGACAAGACCGCAGATGTGTCGCGAGTTTCTTTGTCTGCGGGAGTTTCTCCAAATGGCGGCATTGATGTCCCTTTGACGCCATGGGTAATTGACAAAATGGCATTTTTTTTTGTCAGATTGCGCAAAAATTCACCACTGGTCAAATTTTTTGGAATGGGATAAATCCATTTCGATACAGGACCGTTTCCTTGCAAGTAATTTCCATGGCATTGGGAGCAATAGGTCTGATAGGCAAGTTCAGGTTCGAATCCGAGATGTTCCCATACGGCGTTGAGGTTGTCGCGGTTCCTTTTTCCAAGGACATCTAACATATGCGTCAATGCAAGGAATTTTGAAGTATCAAAGGGAAAGACCGGCATGATGGATCGAGGCGTATGCCCGGAAGGCTTGCGGAAATGTTCCATTAACCACTCATCGGAGCGGTAGATTCCGGACCAGTTGAGTCTTGGCCCAATCAATCTTCCCAAACCATATTCCTGAATGTACACAAGAAGAATTCGATGGACCCTGTCCTGCCATTCTTTCAATTTTTTAGGGTCATTTCGATATTCCTCATTTTTTGCACGCGAAGCATAGCGAAAGTTAGAATAGAATGAATCGATGACATGAGGGTATGCTGCCTCGATCTCTTCGAGCAAACTATTTTTGCGCACATCGTTGACGATGCGTTTGTCAATATCGGTCAGATTCGCTTCAATTGTTTTGACTATTCTTGAGCCGAAAAGCTCTTCATTAAATGATTGTTCAGGGAAGAGGCGTCTAAACCATTGTTTTTCGCGATATAGGTCGTCAAATGGTCTTTGAGGATTGCTCTTTTCTATGCTATAGCCGGTATTGGAAATAAATCCGGTAAGGCGGTGGCAGCTGGCACATCCTTCCGTGGCAAATATAGTCATAGAATAGCGAAGATCATCAATCTGGTAGGGGAGGATAGCCATTTCGAAAGGCGATTTGCGGCCCGCTTCCCAATTTTGTACCGATAATTTATAACCGATCTCAGACTCTGTTTTTTTAGCCCCTTTTTGTGCCAAAAGAAAGGTCATGAGATCTTCAAGCTCAACATGGTCCAATCGGAAATTCGGCATTGTAGAAGTGGGCAGATCTGCTTGAGGCCATACTATGGACTCTTTTAAATACCATGGGTAATTGAATCCCGCCTTTGTCAGTTCGGGACCGACGCCTCCTCTGGAAAGACCGGCAATTTTATGGCATGCATAACAGCTTTGAGAAAAGTAGAGCTGCTCTCCTTGGCTGTAGTTTTTCGTGAAAAGATCGACATCTGAAGAAGCGGATGAGCTATTCTTTAGGCTATTTACATTGTCCAAATGATGAGAATGGCATTGAATGCATGAGGATTGGATCAAATTGCCTACCAAAATCGGCGTTGTCTGAAAAAGGAGCGAGTCATCCGGTTTATGGTTGAAAACATGGGCAAAGGATGGATCATTACGCTCATCTTTTTCGATAAATTCAGGTACATAGCCTCTATGTTCGATCCCATATTGGCCATCGAAGACAGGTCCATGGGCTTTTTCTGTCGTTAATCCCTTGCCATTCCCGCTATGGCACGAGGTGCAGCCAAATTCTTCAAGGGGATGGAATTCGAATGGATAGGTTTCTTTGCCCATGAGCGGATGCATGGCAAGAACTTTTGTTATATCGTAAACCTGATCATTCACTTTTGCGGTTTTCAACTTGGCAAGGGCTTCTGCTTCTTCCGGATGATCTTTCTTTATCTCCCCGATTTGGCGATCGAGTCTGGCAAAAATATAATTCTCATTGGGCTCGAGAATGGGGAAGCCTTCCGCATCAAGGCTAATCTCATTAGCAGGACCATAGGCGATTTTCATCGGGGAGAAGTGGGGGATTTGCACGGCGACATGACAAGAAATGCAGCGGTCAACCGATGCCGGACCTTTGTCTTCCCTTTCAAAGACAATTTGTTTGATGCCTGGTGCAAACGCAGGAGGAGCCTCTCCGGTATAGGTCGACCGAAATTTTTCCAGGTCGATGTAATCATTTTGATAGATCCGGTATTCGGGAAACATTTCCTGATAAAGAAAAAATCCAAGAAGGGATGCAACAGTTATTCCAAGAATGATCAGAGCTATTTGGTAACGATCGCCATGCATACTTAAATCAATGCCTTGCAAAATTTTCTGTCCAAGGCCATATCCAACTCCAGTTAGCGCCTCGAAAGTATGTGCCGATAATAATTAAAATGCCCTGCCATGTCATAAACAGCGTGAAAAAGAATATTGCCAGATAACGGCTTCGATGGAACCAGTAGCCCTGACCATGGGGGTTTCTATCCAAATACGGGATTGCCATCAATCCGAGTACCATTCCCATAGGGATAGCAACGCCGCCCCAAAAAGCATTATAGGCAACCATTTCCTGCAATCCCAAAAAATACCAGGGCGCCTTTGAAGGATTGGTAGGCTTGGTGGGATTGGCGGCTTCTTCCAGCGGGGCGTCTATGAGCGAGAGCCCTAAAATTAAGACTGTAGTCAAAAGAAAAGCAACCAGTTCGGCCCGCAATAGATGGGGCCATGTAAATACGTAATTATAAGGTCCTTTATCGACAGTCGGGCAAGTGCCGCGGACCAATTCCATTAAACCGTAGGTGCGCTTTACACCTGGAGCGAAAGATTCCTTGGTATCAGAACGTTGGATGACCCGCACCGGATCCGGGCAAATTTTATCTGGAGGCCTTGATAATCCGCCGTCTTTGCGAACGCGCCAAAAATGGACTCCGATCAAAGTGCCTGTAACAATAGGTAAAAATGCTACATGCAAGACATAGAAACGGATTAAGGCATCCTGGCCGACACTTGTGGAAGCAAGCAGCATGACCCTGTTCACATTATATTCAAACCCCGGAAGATTGGGAACATATCCGGCAATGTTCGTCCCTACGGTAATAGCCCAAAACGCTAACTGGTCCCAGGGCAAAAGATATCCGGTAAAAGAAAGGATGAGGGTCAGTACCATGAGCGTAACCCCTATGACCCAGTTGAATTTCCTCATCCCTTTGTATGAACCGGTATAAAAAACACGGGACATATGCAAAAAGACGAACAGGACCATCATATGGGCACTCCACCTGTGCATATTGCGGTACATCATGGCAAAGGGGGTGGTATCTTGCCAATCCTTCATGATTTCATAGGCGCGATCTTCGGTGGGAATATAATAAAACATGAGGACAATTCCGGTGAAGGTAAGCAATAAAAACAGGCTCGTTGCAATTGTTCCCAAACCCAAAGTATAAAATGGATCCAATGAATTCTTGTGGCATTTTACCGGATGAAAATGCAAAAAGAAATTTTTAAAAACAATCTCGGACCTGTCGACATCATTATTTGGGTAATTATGACGAAAGATCGAACGGATGAACATGGAGGGAAGGTTTATTAAATATTGCCCCCATGACTCTCTTGGCTTTCCCTGGAATGTAGACATCTCAAAACCTCTTTAAGATGCTATACATATCGTGAATGAAGAGTTGATTTCGTGCCCGCATGCTATTACCTTATTAAGTCCTAATTTTAATTCAACACAAAGACACTAAAACACAAAGGAAAACAGGCTTCGATATTGCATTTCTCTGTGCCTTTGTGCCTTTGTGTTTAATTTTTTTTGAGAAACAAATTGGGGGTTTTGTATCCGATTACTTGACATAAGGCTTTTTCTCATCACTTTGCTTTTTAAACTCGTCCGCACGGTCTCCCCAACCATTTATTTCGTGCATTTCAGCGCCAATGATCCCATGTGAGGGTTCGACGACCTCTTTTTTTAAGGGAGCATCGCGTCTATAATCCCGGTATTCTTTAGGCCACATACTTTCCTTAGGTTGATTTGTGGAAAATCTAAAGGCATCAACACTTTTATTTATACCGAACGTGATTCAAAAATTGGTTTTTGACGGCGTCGGCTTTGCATCAAAATTTTTGTCTTCACTCGTGCCTTGGCCATAGGCAATGCTCACTCGCTCCAGACTAAAAATTTTGAGCAGCCTCCTTGTCAAAATCCCAATTTTTGAACCACCTTCGGTATATACCCTTCGATATAACGATATTTTTATTTTTTTTGCCAGATAAATCAATAAAATTTAATATGCTCAAAAAAATAGGTCGGGGTATGTTTCAAAAAAATGGAAAGATCTGGCATGGATTTTTGTGCATGCTGTTTTTGACGGGGTGTTTTTGCCCTCAGAATTATCAATTATCAAATACCCCTCCGCCACTGCCCGACTGCCTTGTTGTCCCGCAGCCGCTTGGCGTTGCCCTTGTTCTGGGAGGGGGAGGAGCTAAAGGATTAGCTCATGTCGGCGTTCTCGAAGTTCTGGAAGAAAATCACATTCCGATTAATATGGTCGTTGGGTGCAGCGCAGGAAGTATTGTGGGGGCGATGTACGCCGATAACCCCAATACGGAATGTTTAAAGGAGATATTTTTGAAGTTAAAAGTGGATTATCTCACTGACTTCAGCATCTGGAATGCTCGCATGGGGCTATGCCAGGGAAAAACTTTGAGAAAATTTTTAGAATGCCATCTTAACGCAACGAATTTTGATGAACTGAAATTGCCGTTTTTTCTTGTCACTACCGATCTATATTCGAGTGAGCTTGTGACAATTGGCGGCGGACCAATTATTCCGGCCGTTGAAGCTTCGTGCGCTGTCCCTTTTGTTTTTGTTCCGGTAGAGCTGCATGGAAGGGCTTGTGTCGATGGGGGAGTGATCGATCCCGTTCCCGTTCGCGTAGCCGCTCATTTTGATGCTCAAGTGATCATTGCCGTTGATCTCAGGGGATTATTGCCTGAACGGTTCCCCACTAATCTTTTTGGAGTCGCCATGCGCAGTGCCGACATCACACTATTATGGCAGAGCGAAGATTGCGTCCACACTGCAGATGTGATCATCCGCCCCGATGTCAGCCATTGCGGAACATTTGAAAAGAATGCAAACGAAAGAATTTATCTTGCCGGCAGGGCAGCGGCAAAAGAGGCTATGCCCCAAATCCTGGAGGTCTTGAGGGAAAGAGGGATTAACAGGTGACTGGATCAGTGTCTATCTTTCGTGCCCGTGCCCGTGAGCGTGCCCGTGCCCGAATGTATTCATTATATTTCCGAATTCTTTTACTCCCGCAAATTTCAAGCAGAAAATAAAGTTCGGAAAAGATAAATAGATGCAGGCACGGTCACGGGCACGGGCACGCTCACGGGCACGATACAATTCTTTGTACTGTGTTTACTAGCCAAAAATGGCAAAGATGTTGTAAAATTTAGCGAAACATTCATTACGGGAAAACCTATGCAAAGGACACTATCTTCTGAACTTTTACAGCACGTTGGCAAACGCGTGTATATACGCGGCTGGCTCCATACATTCCGCTCGCTTGGAAAACTCAATTTTGTCATTTTACGGGATTTTAAAGGGTTTGTTCAAATTGTGGTCGAGGATAAGGATGAGAAACAAAAAATTGCCCATTTACAACCCGGAAGCGTCCTTAAGATCGAAGGAAAAGCGATTGCATCGGCGCAGGCCGGTCTTGGAATAGAAATTATCGAGCCAAAGATTACGGTTGAAGTCCCCATCCTGGCAGCGCCCCCAATTGAATATAACAAACCCGAAATCCCTTCTGACTTAGAATTTATCTTAGACCACCGTCCGATTGCCCTAAGAAACAGCAAACTTCAGGCAGTGTTCAAGATTCAGGCAGAGATTGCCCATGCTTACCGGATGTATATGCATGACTATGTCCGGGCCGTAGAGTATTTTGCTCCCAACATCATTGGAGCCTCTTCAGAAGGCGGAGCGGAATTTTTTAATGTCGATTACTTCGGCTATACCGCCACGTTAGCCCAAAGCAGCCAGCTTTATAAACAAATGATGGTTGGGGTCAATGAACGGGTCTTTGCATTAATGCCCTTTTTTAGGGCAGAGCCTTCCCACACTCCGCGCCATCTTGCCGAAGGCAAACAGCTTGAATTTGAAATGGGTTTTTTTGAACATTGGCATGAAATTTTAGATGTTCAGGAAGGGTGCATTAAATCGATTGTCAAGCATCTGCATGCATCTTGCGCCTCTGAAATCGCTCTCCTCGACCATCAAATGATCTTGGCTCCGGAGAATGTTCCATTTCCCAGGGTAACCTTTGCCGAAGCTCAGGAACTTTATTATCAGCGGACCGGCATTGACGAGAGAAATGAGCCGGACTTAAGTCCGGCGGCTGAAAGGGAGCTTTGCGCCTATGCAAGAGAACAATTTGGTACCGACTTACTATTTGTGATCGACTGGATGACGAGCAAACGGCCTTTCTATGCCTATCCGAAAGAAGAAAGGCCGGAGCTGACTAATACCTTCGACTTGCTTTGTGCGGGTACAGAAGTCACCTCAGGCGGGCAAAGGCGCCATACTTTTGAATCTATGGTCGAAGGAATCCGTTCTAAGGGAATGGACCCTTCCAATTTTGAAGACTACTTAAGCATATTTAAATATGGAATGCCTCCGCATGGAGGGTTCGGCATGGGCCTGGAAAGATTGACGATGACGATTTTAAAATTAAAGAATATTCGCGAAGTTTCCCTTTTCCCGTCCGACACAAAACGGATTGCCGGCAATCGCATGAAGGCAAAAATCTTCTTTGGAAGCGAAAATATCCGCAATGAGATTATCAGACTGCTCCGTCTTCGCGATTTGGAATTCAAACATATGGCGCATGAGGCAACCCCCACCTCTGAAGATTCTGCAAGGGTGCGCGGTACTTTGCTCGAAGAGGGAATCAAGTCTCTGATTTTAAAAGGGAAAAACAGCAAAAAAAATTATCAGTTCAACATCCCATCCCACCTGAAGCTCGATATGAAGCTTGTCGCAGAGGCTGCAGGAGAAAAATGTGAATTTGAGGACTCTGCAGTGATCTTAGAGCGGTTTGGGTTAATTGTTGGTGGCGTGCCCCCTTTTGGCGACCTCCTGAATCTGGAAACCTTTTATGATGAAAAGATCAAATCGCTCCAGACAGTGGCTTTCAACTGCGGTCTACCAACCGAATCGATTGTCATGAGAGGGGAAGACCTCATTAAACTGGTGCAGCCCAAATTTGCCGTTTTTTCAAAATGAGGTCGCCCATTCTATTACCTGTAAGTAGAAAAAAATGACCCAATGCATATTTGAGAATGAATTCAACACAAAGGCACGAAGGCGCAAAGGAACAGAGAAAATGCAATATCATAGCCTGTTTTCCTTTGTGTCTCAGAGCCTTTGTGTCTTTGTGTTGAATTAGAATTAGGATTTATGGGTAATAGCATGAGGTAGCCCAAGGCGCGAAAGCCCTGCCTTTCCCGTCTCAATTCTATGAGCATTTGCAAAATAATGATAATTTCATTTCAAACCGGAGTGGCGCATGAAACAATTCCTTCTCATTTTAGTGTATCTGCAAATTGGCTTTATCGGATTTATCTATGGATCGGTCCCGGAAAGCATAGGCCGTTATCAAGAACCGAAACTCCCCTATCCATACGATCATGAGGAGGTTATTTTTCATAATTCTTCAGATAATGTCACTCTAGCGGGTACGCTGACTCTGCCCCGTTCAAAAGGGCCTGTTCCTGCAGTGATATTGATACAAGGCTCGTCCCCCTTAAATCGCAATGCAGCGCTGTTTGGCCATAAACTTTTTCTTGTTTGGGCTGACCATTTGACAAGACTTGGTATCGCTGTATTGAGGTTCGATAAGCGAAGTGCGGGACAATCGACAGGCGATTATCACTCATCCTCTATAGAAAATTTTGCAGGTGACGTTTTGGCCGGAATTGAATATTTAAAGACCCGCAAAGAAATCAACCATAAACAGATCGGTTTAATTGGGCATAGCGAAGGGGGCTCGACTGCTTCATTAGCTGCCGTACAATCAAAAGATGTCGTCTTCGTTGTGCTTATGGCTTCGGCAGGTGTGAACTGGGAAGAATTAGTCCCCAGGCAAGAAGAGTCATTAATGCGTCTCGATGGTGTTCCGGAAGAGTTTATTGGCAGGAGTCTGGAATTTCGAAAACAATTGTTTGAGATAATGAAAAACAACGACCGGAAAATTGCAGAGCCTAAAATACGCGAAGTTTTCACAAAATATTTTGATCGGTGTTTGCCGGAAGAAAAATCATTCGCTGAAAATTATTATGGTCCATTAGAAGCCAAGGTTCAGTGTCATAATTCCGTTTGGTTTCGATATAATTTAGTATATGACCCCGCTGAGACATTAAAGAGGATAGAAGTGCCTATACTCGCATTAAACGGAGAGCTCGATTTTGTTGTATCTCCGGAGCAAAATTTGACCAGGATCGCAAAGACACTGGAAACAGCTAAACATGAGAATTATAAGATTGTTGAGGTGCCTTCTGTCAACCATATGTTTCAAACCTGCAAGACCGGTTCTGTACGGGAGTATGCTGAAATTGAAGAGACTACGGCTCCAGTTGTATTACATATCATGTCTGATTGGATTTTACAGAGGTGTTCGCGTTAGTTTTGGTTAAGGGTTGAAATGTCGCATATTTATTATGATGAATTCAAAATTGGGAGTAGGAGATGAGACTCATAAGGTTTGCCGGAGTAAATTGTCTGTTCCACTTCTTTTATTTCGATTGAATTCTCACAGCTCAAGCCTGTATTAAGATTTCGGTTGTGTACAGGAAAATCGGAAGATGTGATTTGCAACTGAATTCGATGATTTTTTAAAAAGGCGTGAGCCACAGGCCTAAATGGGATTTCCACGCAATAGACCATTCCAGGAACCAGTAATTGGGGGTTTTCCAAGGAATCTCGAAATCGCATACGTATAAAACCTGATGTTAAATTGAAAGATTTTCCATTAGGATGCATGTCACAAATTTTTGCATAAAAATCTGTATCCAAAGCTTGAGAGGAGACATATAAAATTAATTTTGCAACTCCTGTAACACATAATTCTTCTTGCAGTGAAGGGGTCGTATAGATCAATACATCGCCTCGAGCTATGATTTCGTTCTGTTCAATTGGCGCTATCCATCCTTCTCCATGTAAAATATAGCTGCCTCTAAACAAAACAGGATCTCTAGGATTGTAAATAAAATTGTTTTTCTGTGTATTTTCAGGCGCAATAGGAGTCAAACGACCTTCAATTGGATTTAAAGAGTTGTTTTGATTGGAAAGAAAGTATTTTTCCTCAATTGTATTAGAAGGTGGCCAATGATCTGTTTTCTTCCACTCATTCCTTCCCATGATAAAATATCGGATCTTATTAAGATGCGATGCAGCCTTCTTTTTATCTTTAAGCCATATATCGCACCATTCCAGTGTAGAAATGAGGATAGACTTAAAGCTGGCATTATTTCCAAATTCAATTCCTTGAAATTTCTGAACTGGATTATGTGCCCATGGGCCTATCAATAAATGACTATGGTGGTTCATTGATGTATCAGGAGCTTGTTTCATGCGTTGATAGTCATCAATTGTGCCATTAATAAAAGGATCATACCAGCCCCCAATAATAAATGCTGGGATATCGAGATTTCCTGCACCTTGATGAGCACTTATTTCCTCCCAAAATGGATCGGGTTGTATATGTGCTAAATATTCTTTGTAAAATAAAATTTTTCGATTCGTTGCATAATGGTCGAGTATATTAACCGGGAGCTGCCATAGAATAGGTTCTAAGCTCCGATCCGTTACTTTTGGATTTTCTGCTTTTGCACAGTACTTCCCAAGCCATAAAAGTGGCCCTTTTAAGAAAGGAATACCTTTTGTAATCCATATTGAATAAGTATTTTGCGTTGTGAACATGCTAATGATCGTCCGTAAATAGACACTTTTATATCTCGTTGCTAACCAGGCACATGAACCTGAATATGAAAGCCCGAAAAGTGCTACTTTTCCATTAGACCAAGAGGCTTTTCCAGCCCACATTACCGTTGTATGTCCATCAAGAGCTTCATAAGCATATGGATAAAACTCCCCTTCTGATTTATATTTTCCTCGTACATCTTGGATAACGATTACATACCCTTGGCTTGCTAATAAAAGCGCTAAATGCTTATAAGGTTGCAATAAACCCATTTTGTTATAAGGCGTTCTGATAACGATGACAGGGAATTTATCTAAAGATTTTGGCCGATAGATATCAGTTGCCAACCGAGTGCCATCGGGCATTGAGATCATCACATTTTTATCAATGACAACCCGATTTTTGGGCCAAAGAAAGTCTGTATACCAAGAATAAAAATGAATGCGATAATGCCTATAGATTATTATGACAAAAATAACGAGCGTTAAAATTATTAAAATACAAATAATTTCAAACATTAAAATGGTTCTGTAGGAGATCTTGGTTTTTTTGTGGTAAACGATATCTATCTTGTTTGTAACATAAAAATTTTTTTTGTCCTAAGCAATTTTCATCAAGGGAAGTATAGAGACAAAAGCCTTCCTGTTATCGGGTCTAAACAAAAGTGTTAACGCTTAATGTAACCAGGCCATCTTATGGTTGGAAGCAACTCTATTCAAACGTCATCAACCCAGACCGAGGACGGTCTGGTTATACCCATCACTAACACTTTTGTTTACACCCCCTGTTATACACAACGTGTTTTAAAATTTGGAATTTTAGCAAAGCCGGTGCCCTAGAGGAAAAAACTCGAATCTGAAGCATTATAAAATTTTGAACAGGTCCTGAGATTGTTCTATGTTCTAGAGATGCGTTTCAACAGCATAATCTCGACTGGTAATAATACGTCCTTTAATACCTAGTTCCTGTTCGGCCTGTTTCAATGCTCTTAGCTCACGCTCAGCCGTTTTTGGATCATTCATATCCCAAGTTACTTGAATCACTTCTCTATTTCCGTTTTTATCTACAGTTACAAAGTCAACTTCATAGCCATCTTTGGTAGTGTAATAATAAATGTCTTTGTGTTGCCGCCGCAAATCAAGATAAACCTGATTTTCAAGGAATTTATGATACAAATCGTTAATTTTAAGGGAAAAGGCGCTGATCAACCCATTGTCAATTGCATAGATCTTGTAGGGGGTTGTATGTTGTGCTCGAATAGACTCTGAATAAGTTGGGATTTTGAATATTAAAAAAGTATCCACTAAAAAATCGATATAATTATGTATTGTTTCTCTACCAACCTTAAATCCTTGGCTTTTAATATCATTATAGAATTTATTAACGGAAAATGGAGAAGCTACATTGATAAGCAGAGTTTTTATTAGATATTTTAAAACGGCAGTATTAGAAATTTTATGTCGTTCAATGATATCTTTTATGGCAACTGTGTCAACATAACCCTGCAATGTACTCCGCCAATCATGAATCTCCATATGTTGAACAGCTGGAAAGCCTCCTTTTGCAAAGAAACCGATTAACTGTTTGTTAGCTATATCATAAGAGCGCTTGCCAAATGGAGCCTGAGCTGCCGGCAATTGGTGAGCTAATTGAAACTCTGAAAAACTATAAGGCAAAATCTCTACTGATAAGGATCGCCCTCTAAGCGATGTATTAATTTCTGTACTTAGTAATTTCGCTGAAGATCCCGTTAATGTAAGGTTGACATTCTTGGCTTTATGAAAGCGTCGAACCACCTGGTACCATCCTTCGACATTCTGAATTTCATCCAGAAAAAAATAACACTTTTTACTATGATTTTCTGGATAAATTGAGTAAAACTCATCAAGAAGTTGACCCATCTCTTTCATATTCATTGGCAATAAACGGTCATCTTCGAAGTCTATAAAAAGAATTTGCTCTTTTTTTATCCCTTCATCGAGAAGTTGATTGATTTTTTGAAAAATTGCGTATGATTTGCCAGATCGTCGCATCCCTATGGCAACCGTAATCATTAGATCAGACTGAGGGAAACGAACTTTTCTTGGCACTGAATCTCGTACCTGTTCAATCTCATAAAATGCTTCTTCAAGCAAAGTTGCTAAAAGTTCTCTTGTTCCCATATATTAAATAGATATCAGAAACTTGTCTTTTCTACAAGACAAATATTCAGAAAACTTGCCTTCTTTACAAGTCAAGTATTCTACAAAACTTGTCTTGCACGGAAGACAAGGATTTAGTTTCGGAAGCGATTTATGTGAAAGTAGTATTAGGTTGTCCTGAAATTTGGCGATCCCTTGAATCTGGAAACCTTTTATGATGAAAAGATCAGATCACTCCAGACAGTGGCATTCAACTGCGGTTTACCGACCGAATCGATTGTCATGCTGGGGCGCCGGACCTCATTTAGTGAAGGCTAAATTTGCCGTTTTTTCAAAATGAAGTAGCCAGGGCGCGAAAGCCCTGCCTTCTCCGTCTCAATAGATTTTAGTCAATATATCGACTTGAATCTTCATGACGATAATATACCCAGTCACCTCTTAATGGCATTTTTTTGGGGTAATCCAGACGGATAAATGGTGTTTCAAATTCTATTTTATCTATATGACAAAAATCGGAAGTAATGTCATCAAGAACACATTCACAATGTTCTTTAATCTCTGGAGTAATTTCGCCATCACAATAAAAGCATACATAGATGAGATTTTCTGTGGATTCTACACAGACAGCTCTCAGTTCAGGGAATACGTTACCCAGTAGTCCTCGCTGTGCTGAAAGTCTTAAATTTACTGAATTGATAATCATTAATCTTCTCCTATTTCGGCAATATCCGGACAATATGTGCGCCTCTGTTTGAATAGCGAATTTCATCCCTCGTCATCGATGTTTTTTGTCTAAAACAGTGATAGTTACATCCTTTGGCAAGTCGGAAAGAAGTTTTTAATCAACATATCTACTTGAATCTTCATGCCGGTAATAAACCCAACGACCTTTTAATGACATTTTTTTAGGATAATCCAATCGAATAATTGGCGTCTCAAATTCTATTTCTGGTTCTCCTTCCTTTGTTCGATTATAAAAATCTGCAATAATGTCATCAAGAACGCATTCACAAAGGTCTTTATTTTCTGCAGAGATTTCACCATCACAGTAAAAGCATACATAAATGAGATTTTCTGTGGATTCTACACAGACTGCTCGTAGTTCAGGAAATACGTTACCTAATAGACCTCGCTGAGCTGAAAGTTTTAAATTTACCACATCTATAATCATACTTTCTCCTATTCTGGAAATGCAGGAAAAATATGTGCACTGCTGTTCGAATAGCGAATTTCTCCCCAAGTCGTAGGTGTTTTTATTTCGGTGAATTCATCCACATGATATCCAATAAATTCTCTAAAATTCACACGTTCCCGGTAATCCGGAAGGCCTGGAATTCGATCTCCTAAGGGAGTACCTTTCCCAGCAAATTCTTTTAAAAGCCTTTCTGGATCTTTATGTTCTAAAATGCTTTTACCTTTAACGTAATTATGCTTTCCGGGGATATGCTTGTTTTGCTTATCATGGTGTAGTTTTACATTTCTGAAAAACGCTTCTCTATCTTCAGCATGCTTGATGGCAGTGGCTGTGATAAATTTCTTATTTGGTTCGGATATTGTCAGAGCTTCAAGGTTGCAAATTCGATTGGCGTCTCTTAATTTTTTAACTGCGGACACACATTTAACAAGAGCCCCTCCGGCAAAGCAGTCTACACCATATTTTCCGATGCAATGACCTATACAGTGTCCTTTCTCACCATCGCTAAGGCAGTCAAATTCCTGTGCGAATCGACGCATTTCTCTTGAAATTTCTTCGAGCTTCTTTTGATCACAGTTTTTTATGGTATTTACAATCGCTGTCCCAACTTCATAACATATGTTGGAAAAATTGACTGTTCCATCAATGGGGTGTTCAGCAAAAGCCCATAAGCACTCACTAAGCCCATATGCTGAACTGCAAAGCGATGGCGCAAAATCTATAGCAGCTTCAGCTCCTCCTTCTACCAGACCGGATAGAAGCGCTTGTTCAAATTCCTTAGAAGTTTTGGATTGAATTTGAGCAAGGATTTTTGGATGTCCCGAATATAGAAAATCCAAAATTGCCTGATCGAAATCGCCTGTTTCAAAGTACGCAACAGATCTTTGAAAATAGGCTTCTTTATTATTCGGATCTTTCGCAATAGCTTCGGACAGAATTTTTATTGCGTCATGATACAGACCAACCTCTATCTTAGATTCACCGAATTTTTGATAAAATCCGGAATTCAATAATCTTTTTTCATTGTTGATCTCAGCTAATTGGACTAAACGTTCGGCATTGATAGCAAAAATTTCCCAATTTCCCTCAATAAAACTGATCAGGCCTAAATTATAAGAAAAAGCCATGTTGTGAGTTTGATGCTCGTGCGGACAGCTTGATAAAATATTTTTGTATAGCGGGATAATTTTGTCTGAGAGCTCGTCAAGGATTTTATCTGCCATTATGGCTTTGGTATTAATTTTATTAATCTCAGCTTCTTTGCTAATCACATCTCTTTTGGAAGGATACATCTTTTCTGCATCTGCAAGTAGTTTTATACGTGTCGATTGATACAGTTTTTTGAATGATTCCAGGCAATCAAGATATTCATTCAACATACATAAATCGTGTTTGTCCCCATAACCAATCTTATATTTGAATGAACTACGGTCCCAAATAATAAAAGGTCCCTCCTTTTTTGCCCGAAGCATTCCTTTCATAAACTCATGCCAAAGAATGTCTTCAGGTCTTTTTGGATGAGAAGGTTTATCTGAAGGAAAAGCATCTGACTCCAAATATTCCAAGCCTGGAGAAAACGGACCTATGTAATGGCTAAAGCAAGTGCAGTGGTCAAAGCAGCCACAACCGGGGATTCTATTATAAAAGTAGACGCTTTCCCCGTCATCGCATCCAGCAAAAATATGTTGGGTTATGCATAAAATAAATAGCATTATGGATGCTAATCGTTGTTTCATAAGTATTTCTTTAGGGTTGAAAATGGGGTGATTAAATCTTTTCTATAAATTCTGTTAAATGGTAGCCTTTATACATAATTCTAAAGGCATTGTCAATGGATATTTGCATATTCCATAATTTTTTAAAGGGGCTTTCCTGTTTTTCGAGGTCTTTTTCTTTTTGTTAGTTGATAAATTTCTTGTATATTTGATGGGAGGAACTCATATGATTTTTTGGCTAAAGCCTGTATTTCATGGAGAAAGGGATAGCGTGGATTCCAAACAAACACTCGTGTACGCCCTTCAAGAAAGCTAGCGAGAAGGCCTCCGTCTTCCAATTTTCTTAACGTTTTTTGTATTGGATCAAGAGAAGTTCCAAATGCATGTTTCAGCTCTGTAGCATTAGCTTTATCATGTAGAGAGAGGTATATAAGAATTTTCTCCACATTCTTATTGGAAAAAAGATATTCTAGCATACTAAACCTATTTTATCGGTTATATAACCGATTGGATAGGTATTTGTCAAGATTTATAGACAATAATTGCCATTTACGTTTCATTCGTGGTCTGGCTTACGTATAGAGACTAAAGCTCATGTTATCTTTTTTAATGATAAGCAAGTCCAGCTCTGCCTGTTGGTGAGTTCCCCAAAAATAACACTCTTCCGGCTGGGGCATCGAGATCAATCAGTTTGTCTGTGATGTCGATATTATTCAAACTCTACGGGATTATCTTTTTTCAAAAGTTTCCGTTTTACACCATAAGGTTTGATTTCAGGCATCTTAAGCTTAAAAAGACTTATACCGAACGTGATTCAAAAATTGGTTTGTGACGGTGTCGGCAGCCGATGAATTTGAAGCTTGCCTCCATTGCTCAACTTATTAAAGTTGAGCGATGGAGGCACTGCCTATAAGTCTAGAATGATTATTTTCAATTCTTTATTTTCACATTATAATATGCGGTGGATTTCCATAAACCCAATGGTTGCATCGGGATCGGGATCTGTGCTTGGCGGAGGAAGATATGGGTTTCTGGAAGCAGTCGGATCGGTATGATAGTTTTGTAAGGTAATGTCTTCTCCGGTATTAATCAGGGTAATAACAGCATTGGCTGGAATGGCAACATCTATGGTCAAACCTGAAAATGGATTGGATGAACCTGTAGTTAAATTTAGGGTGCCTCCCCGAACATTAGCATTGTTCACTCTTAACGAAAATTTTGCATGCTTGGTTGACTGCACCCCAAAAGATATCCGGTACGTCCCTGCATCTGGAACGGTAATTCCACCTTCAGCCCACGTAACAGAACCATTTTGAGCACTCACACCATCAAATAGAAGCGGCTTATGGTATCCTACCGCTTGTTGCTGCAGGGCATATAGAGAAATGAACGTAGGTGAAAACGATGTATCTTGATCATCAGAGGGGTCCTGAGCAGTCCCTGCAGAAAAATAAAGAAAAGTTAAGCTAAGTAAAAGGCTTTTAAGGCTACGTGTGGACAAAATATAAAATAAATGCATTTGTTCCCCCTGATAATGATATTGTTCAACAAAAATATTGTTTGGTTTTCTTTTATCAAATCAGGTGATTTTTTTGCTATACCGAAGGGGGTTCAAAAATTGGGTATATTTAAAAAGCAGTCAAAGGCTTTACAAGGATTTCATTTGACAGAGGGTATTCGATATCACCTGGGTAAACTACAGTCAGAGCATCCAGACCGAGATCTTCTTGAGCTATTTGCATCGATTTTGTTAATTTAGGCGCACCTGAATATTTCATTTCGAACCCTAGCTTTTTTCCGTTTTTTATGATAAGCAAGTCCAGTTCGGCTTGTTGATGAGTTCCCCAAAAATAACACTCTTCTGGCTCTGCATCGAGATGGAAAATAATTTGTTCAAGAGCAAATCCTTCCCAGGAGGCCCCTAATTTAGGATTAACCAACAAGTCAGAGTTGCTATTGATTCCAATGAGAGTGTGAAAAATCCCACTGTCGCGAATATAGATCTTTGGGGTCTTAATCTGCCGCTTGCCGATATTTTCATGCCAAGGCTGTAACTGACGAACCATAAAAGTACCTGTTAAGATATCTGCGTATTCCTTCATCGTTTTATGGGACATTCCCAGTGATCGGCCCAGTTCAGATGCGTTAAATATATTGCCATGATAATGTGCCAGCATCATCCAAAAGCGTCTTAGCTGTTCTGATGGTATATTAATGCCTAGTGCTGGAATATCTCTTTCTAGAAACGTCCTAATGTACCCTTTGCGCCAGGCCGCACTGATCTCATCGTTTGCTGCTAATACGGATAAGGGATACCCGCCTCTTACCCATAGCCTTTCTATCTCATGGATCTCATCGAACATGAAAGGGGTCAATTCAAGGTAAGTGATGCGTCCAGCTAGCGTCTCAGAGGATTGGGCAATCAAATCGCGAGAAGCGCTTCCTAATATCAGGTAATGCTGATTCAATTCTTTGTTGTCACTTAAAACCCGCAGGGTCTCAAATAAGTTGGGAGCTCGTTGGATCTCGTCGATAACAATGAGACCAGATAGTGAGGATAATGATAAAAGAGGGTCTGTTAATCTTGCAATGTCGCGATAATTTTCAAGATCGAAATAATTCTCTTTGGGAAATACAGACTGCGTTTCAATATATTGTTTTGCCGCGGTAGTTTTCCCACATTGTCGCGGACCTAAAATAGCGACTACCTTTGTCACTTGAAAGGCGTGCTCTATTTTGTCTAAAAAAAATTGCCTGATCATATACCATGAAATTTGGAGGTTATACTTCCATTTTTCATGGATTAAGGATTAATTTCAACTTAAACTTTGTAATTAAATTGCCTTTTGGAATAAATGGGCGTTTTGATCATGTGCCTGTAATAGAGCCACCATGCGAAGAATATCAGGGCTGCTATACCCCATACAATTAACCGGGGAAGATTTAAAAACGGATAGGGTTTTTGTGCATCAACAAATCCAAACCGGTTTCCGGGAGGCCAAAAAATAAAGCTCGGAGCCCCTTGCAGATTGTCTTGAGGGACAAATCCAAAGACCCGGCTATCTGAACTCATGGCATGATTGTCGCCAAGAGCTAAATAGCGGCCTTCCGGGATCGTCATTCCAAAAGTTCTGATGAAATCGGTATCGATTTTCCCATCTTTTAATGGCGGACCGTAATCCTGAAAGGCAATATATGGCTTTTGAGGGGTGCTTTTTTCCTGCCGGCTCTTTTCATTTTTAAGGAATGCAATCAAAGAAGGATCGGACTTGTCGATGAACTTGGCTCCCATGAGCCAAAGATCCCCATCGCGAAAGTATGCATATCGGTGGGGAAACAACGTTTGATTATATGGGGACGGGGAAAATAGGAGGCTCATTTCCATGCCGAAATTAAATAATTTCTGTATGTTTTCAGGTGATCTGCTATAGAGAGGATTGTCTTTTGGAAGGTCTTTCGCAATGCCGCCCCAATGAATACTGAATGCCTTGCCTTGATAAAATTCATATGTCCCGTCGGCAACGTTAAATTTTGGGCCGGGAGAAGAATGCAAGTGCCTGTCATCGCTATACCGTCTTGCCTGGCCGTTTTCTACGACAAATCTTGCTGTGTAAAGATTGTCCATCAAGGTGTCGAGATGATGCTGTTGCAAAGGAATTATCGTAGAATAGGCGGGGATGCCAATGTATCCCTTTTGAACAATTGGTTTAGGAAAGCTCAACGATGGAGTATGGTGCAACTGCAAATACAATACGCCTTCGGCACTATCTTTCGTATCCACCGATAATTTCTTTATCTCTTCATGATTGAGCAGTCTTGCAACGGCATAGTTGCGGATCCCAAGAATATCGCTATAGGTTTTAATTGCAGTATGGGGAGCTGCTTGAGCTAAGGGCAGATCCGCTATCCAGTTCTTTCCATCAAAAACTTCTCCAACTGATTGACCTTGGGAATTAAAGGATAGTTTCCCAACTGGTACATTCATTTGTTTTATGATGATGCTATTGTTGGAATTTTGCGACATTTCCCCGTCGAAAGAAAGAAAAGGGACATGTTCCAATGGTTTCATCCAGGGGGAATTTCGCAACTCTGTGAGCTCATTGCCTTGCTTGTCGACTCCGTAGATCTGACCTCCATAGAAATAAAAGGAATCTCCAGGTTTGCCCATACATCGTTTGATATATCTTTTTTTATAGGGGAAAAGGCCAAAATAGGTGCTGTCGGAATTAAGGACCGGAATCTTGTCTCCTGAGAAAATGAAGATACTCGTGCGCTGTATGAGATCTTTATCAAAATAAAAGTGGTCTGTGGCTAAGGGCATGTTGATGCCAAAAGCAGTTTTGGTGACTGTCAGGTGGTCTTGCTCTCTGAATGTAGGCCGCATTGAGCCTGTAGGAATTTCGTATGGCTCAAACCACATTTGCCGGATAATCACAGCAATGACAAGAGCAAAAATGAGGGCAGAAAATAATTCGATTATATTTTGCAAAATGGTCTTTTTGCAGTGTTGATTCGCAAATGTTTCGAGTTTTTTTGCAAGTGTGCCGGCAGATGTTCTGTCTTTGTTCAACAAAGCAGCATCGAGCTGCCCCATTTCTTTTTCCAGGGATACAAGAGCCGGAGGGGGGAGTTCCTGCCCCTTTTTTTTATACCAGGAGTACACCTGTTTTAAAATATGGCGCGATTTCCTGAGAGTGTAGTCACGTGAGAAGATCATATTTGCTCCTGATTCCAAAAACGGTAATGATACACAGATCTCGATTAAATATCAAATTAACGAAAAACGTTCACGGGTAAAGTCTCTGTATAAATACTCTTTTTATTATTAAATTTATTAATTATATAAAAATAAATTGACAAATCTTTGCTTTTTAATAAATAATAGTAATATATATCAACAACAAAAAATTATTAATTTGCGAGGTGTTTATATGCAGGGCTCATCTAAAAAATTTTCAAAAGAGAAATTACATCAAATAGAAGATACATTAAGTGAAGAAACTGAGTTCGCCAAAGAGTATTTACGTGGTTTATTCGATCCTCCAAAGACAAGTCCTCTAAAATCTATACAACAACAGCTCGATGAACAGGATAATCAGATAGATGAGCTCATGGTATTTGCTCATCGGGACACGGAAAAAGCAGTGGAGCTGTTTTTAAACGAATGTTTGCCTGAAGAAAGGCTCAAAGTCGAGGAGATTTTTTTTAAAGCGGTATCGAGGTTAGGCGAAATAACAGGAAAATTTGATGCGCATTCAATCACTTTAGAAGAGTGTGAATGTTTAGAGGAGATCGCAAAACGCAAATTGATCGGCCATGATTATTATAACGGCAGCCACATGTACCGTTTCATTATCCAATTAAATGGGTTTTTTAGTGAAGCATGGGTCGGATGGGCCCTTTGCGAACAGGAATTGGGGAATTGGGAAGCCGTAGACCTCATATATCAGATGGCTTTGGAGTTTATGCCTTATGACTATTATATCATCCTTTTTGCAGCGGACTTTTACATTTCCATCAATCGAAAAGAAAAGGCGATCGCCATTCTTGAAAAAGGAAAGCAACAACTCATTACAGATCATTTGGAAAATTCGCAATCATTTAAGGAAATTCAAGAGTCATTGAAAAGTGTAGTTTAGGTATTGAATGGGAGGGTATTATGACAGTCCCAAGTGTTCCAATCAGAGCAGGTTATAATCGCGAAGGCGTAGCAATACACGACCCCAAAGAAGTGGAAAGAGACATTTACGTCAGAACAGGGGGCACCAAAGTAAAATATGTTAATAAAACACGCCAGAGTGTATTAGAAGAAGTCCGTAGTAGAGCGTCAGCTATGACAATCGTTGCCCAGGTCTCTTTTTTTTCCACCGGCATTATTGGAGGCGTGTTGCTCGCTGCAGTTGCGGTAGCAGTTATCGGTACTGCGGCTACTCCAGTGGGGTGGGCGATGGCAGGGATTGCTGTTGTTGGCATGTCCATCATGATCGGACGTCACTTTTATATGAAAGAACATGGATTGAAGACAGATACGGGCATAGAAACAGCTAAGGGTGCAGGTTGGGCAGTGGGAGGCTTTTGTATCGCCGGTTTGATTGCCGGATTAGTTGGATATTTATATATCAAAAGCCAAAGTACAGAAGATAAAGAAAAACAACAAGGTGAAAGAACGAATAGAGAGCCTCGGCATGAGCACAGGACTAGTCGTAAAGCTGCTCATCATAGAGAATATACGAATGCAATGGCAATTCACTACTTGCTTTCTCCTCCCCGTCATCGCCATCACCACCACCATCATTGTTGTTATCATGTTGAATATTCTCTTCCCCCACCAAAAGAAACCGAAGACCAGGAAGATCTTGAAAAAATATTTGAAAAAACCGATTCCAAAGGTGCAAGCTTTGTCTATAGGGGGGATATGATTGTCCCTCAAACAGAGCAAGCTCCTGAACCGGAAGGGTAAAAGGAGTGAATCAATAAAATTCTATTTTGTTTTGTGGTCAAAAACGAGGTGATTATGGCAAGTCCGGTAGGTCCAATCATAGCAGGTTATAATCGCGAAGGCGTAGCAATACACAACCCCAAAGAAGTGGAGAAAGACATTTACGATAGAACAGGGGGTACCAAAGTAAAATATATTAATAAAACGCGTCAGAATGTATCGGAAGAAGTTCGTGGCGAAGCGTTGTTTATGGCAAGGATGGCTAAATTCTCCTTTTTTTCAGGCGGGGCCATTGGGGGGGTATTGGCAGCTGGCGGGATAGCGGCCGCAGTTGCTGGCGTTTCCATTAAAGCGGCAGTTTTTGCCGCGGTTATCGGTACTGCCGGCACCCCGCTTGGATGGGCTATGGCAGGTCTTGCTGTTGTCGGGCTTGCCATTATGCTGGCACGCCATATTTATTTAAAGAAACATGGTCTGAAAACAGAAACACCTCTTGAAATGGCAAAAGGAGCAGGATGGGCATTGGGTGGCTTTTGTATCGCGGCAGTGATTACCGGTATGTGCTTAGCTGCTAAATTCGGTGGCGGCGGCGGAGGTGGTGGCGTTGCTCATGTCGGCGGCAGATATGGTGGTGGCTATCACAGGGGATTTACGGATGCAATGTTGGTGAGTTATATGCTGGGGCCTCCTCACCATTGTTGTTACCATGTTGAATATTCCTCCTCAGAAGTTCCCAAAGAGATATTTGAAGAGGCCGATTCAAAAGGGGTCAGGTTTGTATATAAGGGCGACAGGATAGTGAAGGTGGAAAAACCATCATTGAAGAAGGCAAGCGCAGTTGAGCAGCCGGATGTTTTACCCCAAGAACCTGAAGGCTAGCGGACAAACAGACAATTTCGCAATTGGTGCATTTGATGCAGATCGGTAAATTTCTTCTTCATGGTTTTGGGGTTTCGAATCGTGTTCAATGCCTGCTCGAGTTTTTCATCCCATATTTTGTATTGTTCGAGAAGGGTTTGCCAATCTTTATCTGAAACAGCAGATTTTTTTTGTTTCATAAAGGCATTTAATTGTTCGGGAGTGATCTTGAGGTCCTGAAATAAGGCGGCAGAATCTTTTTCCAGCTTCTCCATTTCAATGGTCAATTTATCGATAGCTCTGGAAATGCGTTCATGGTTTTGTTCTGTCGATGACGGGAACATAAAAATTCTTTTGTTTAAATGTTAAGTATGAAGCTAAACGTTTTTCGATAATATTTCCAGCTCTTTGTTTGCTGGAATCGAGGTGAACCAGGGAATGGCTTTTCTCGAATTTTGCTTTATCCGCTCGCGGGCGATAGACATGCTTTAAAAATAAGGCTAATAAGTTTGAACTAAGCAGGGGAATATGATCAGTCCCGCAGCCAATATTTACACTTAGTGTAGAAAATCTGGAGATATTTAACATTTAGTATTCTTAATTTTTAATTTAAAAAGTAATTTTATTAAATTTTTATAATTATGTCAATAGTATAAGTGTTATTTATAAAAGTTTATTTAAGTTGGTTATTAATTTATGGACAATTGTCTCACATGGACAATGGACGACATGGACTTCATGGACGACATGGACTTCATGGACAATTATGAACAACTTCCGTTTATCCTTAGCGTCCATATTTGTCCATGTCGTCCATGAAGTCCATGTCGTCCATTGTCTATTTTGTCCATTGTCCATAAAACAATCATTAATGATCTTGCTTCAAAATAATTGGAATGCAGGCTATGATGAGCAGGGAATCAAAATCAGCTTGCAGAAGGAAAATTCCATGTTTGGCACTGGTGAATTGCTTGTGATTCTTTTTATTGTTCTTGTTTTATTTGGCGGAAAGAAGCTTCCTGAACTCGCCCGAAGTATTGGGCTTGGATTGCGCGAATTTAAAAAAGCGTGTAACGGACTTGACGAGCAGGGCCCTGTGGAAAAAAAAGGGGCCAACAAAGCAGAGGAACAAGAAACGATCATTGTCGAAGTTGAGCCGAAAGATCCTCCTTCATGATGTCAGGTGATGGACACTTCGCGACCTTTTGGTCTCATGCACAAGATTTACGGACGTTATTTCTGTCTGTCCTTTTCGTTATCACTTTCGGTGTTATCGCGAGCTTCGTATTTTATGAACCATTGCTTCATCTTTTCACCTATTCATTAAATAATTCCCATTCAGGATTGCATGTAGAGCAATTAGAACAGGTTAGGGTATATAACCCTTCTGACACACCCATCCTTTTTGAGGTCCCTAAAAATGCAATCACACCCTTTTCTGGAAATAAAGAGATCCTTTCAGAAGAGGAGTTCATCTATACTGTACCAAAAATTTCATCTCTCGTGTTATTGAGTCCGATGGAAGGTGTTTTAAGCGCAATACACGTTAGCTTTTGGGTTGGGGTAACCATCACATCGCCGGTCTGGCTTTTTCTCATTATGCGATTTCTAACTCCTGCCTTATATAAAAGTGAAAAAAAGATAATATGGCTATTTCTCGGACTATCACTCATTTTTATTTCTTGCGGGATTTTGTTTGCTTTATTTATTACTATCCCTATTGCAAATCACTATTTTTACCTCTTTAATCAGTCGCTTGGAATAAATTTGTGGTCATTAAAGCATTATCTGGACTACACTCTGTTTTTGATTCTTGCAAATGCCTTTGCTTTTGAATTAGGTGTATTAGGAATTTTTGCTGTTCATTTTCAATTGGTTTCCCGTCAATGGCTGATCGAAAAGCGTTCTTTTGCCATTGTTTTCGCATTTATTTTGGGAGCGTTGCTCACTCCTCCGGATGTATTGACCCAAGTGATGCTGGCGCTTCCCTTGATAGGAATTTATGAATTTATGATCATTTATGCTAAATTAAGAGAATATAGTAAATCTAAGGGTACAGGCAATTATGTCTAAGGAAAAAATATTTGGTACCGATGGAGTACGTGGAAAGGCTAATTTTCACCCAATGACGGTAGAAATTGCGTTGGCGCTCGGCCGGGCCGCCGGCGCGATTTTTCGCAAAGCTAAAGATAAGCCAAGGGTTGTTGTGGGAAAGGATACCCGCCTGTCGTGCTACATGTTTGAAAACGCGCTTATTTCCGGGCTTTGTTCGATGGGAATAGACACATTAATGGTAGGACCGTTTCCGACTCCCGGGGTGGCCTTCATTACACGCGCCTATCGGGCGGCAGCGGGAATTGTGATCTCTGCTTCACACAACATATTTCATGACAACGGGATAAAATTTTTCTCATCGGAAGGATTTAAGTTTTCCGATGAGTGGGAACGCAAAATGGAGGAGCTTGTCATTAAAAACTGCTTTGACGATGCTTTGCCTTTGGATTGCGACATAGGCAGGAATACAAGGATTCACGATGTCGACGGACGTTATATTGAATTTGTCAAAGCGACATTCCCCCGTTCCCTCTCATTAAAAAATTTGACCATAGTTCTCGATTGCGCAAATGGGGCCGGGTATAAGGTCGCTCCGCTTATCTTCAGGGAACTCGATGCCACAGTGCATACTTATGGCAATACCCCAAATGGACTGAATATCAATGATCAATGCGGCTCTTTGCACCCGGAAGTGATCCAAAAGGGGGTAATCGACCATCATGCAGATGTAGGAATTGCCCTCGATGGTGATGCCGACAGAGTGATCATGGTGGATGAAAATGCGCAAATTGTCGATGGCGATACGATCCTGGCCATTTGTGCGAAGGATATGAAGAAACGGGGAATATTAAAAAACAATACAGTTGTGACAACTGTCATGGCCAATTTTGGATTCATGAAGGCAATGGAAGAGGCGGGCATCGAAGTGGTCCGCTCGCAGGTCGGCGACCGCTATGTTATTCAGGATATGTTAAAACACGATACGAATTTGGGCGGCGAGCAAAGCGGACATATGATCTTTTTAGACCAAAACACGACCGGAGACGGTTTGGTTTCCGCTTTACAGGTCTTACGCATCATGATCGAAACGGATTCCAAGCTGTCCGATCTGGCAGGTGCGTTCAAGCATTATCCTCAGGTATGCCTTAATGTAAAAGTTCATTCCAAGCCCGACTTGGCAACACTTAAAACGGTGAACGAAGAGATCTGCCAAGTGGAAAAGACCTTAGAGGGCTGCGGCCGGGTATTAGTCCGCTATTCGGGAACCGAGAACATTTGCCGGGTTATGGTAGAAGGGATAAAGCAAAAACAGGTGCAGCAAATGGCAAAAACCATTGCCGATGCCATTCAAAAAGCAATAGGTGTGAAATAGGATACATATGTGCGGGATTTTTGGATACATCGGGTTTCAAGACCCGGTAAAAATGTCGATCAACGGGCTTAAAAACCTTGAATATCGCGGTTATGATTCAGCCGGTATCGCGGGGATCAATGACCATGGCGAGCTTCTGTGCTGTAAGGAAGAGGGGAAAATAGCTGTCCTGGAACAAGCGATTAATGCGGTTAAGCTGCAATTAAACGTCGCTATTGCCCAAACGCGCTGGGCAACCCATGGCCGCCCAAGTAAACTGAATGCACATCCCCATTTAGACCATTTGCATTCTCTTGCCGTTGTTCATAATGGGATCATTGAGAACCATGAAAGTTTGCGTAAAATGCTTGAGGAACAAGGGACAGTCTTTATTTCGCAAACAGACACCGAAGTGATCGCCCATCTGATCTCCTTTTTTTACCAGGGGGATCTGTTAAAAGCTGTACAACAGACGGTCCCGATGCTGAAAGGGTCTTTTGCCATAGCCATCGTTCACCGTGATTTCCCGAGGCAGATCATTGCTGTGGCGCATGAATGCCCTTTAATCGTAGGGATCGGTGTGAATGAAGCCTTTGTCTCCTCCGATGCAAACGCTTTTCTTGCCCATACTAAAGAGGTGGTTTTTCTGTCGAATGCTGAAATTGCCGTTATTCAGTCCGATAAATTGGAAATTTACGACCTGTCTTTGTCTTTGCTTCCCCGGACGAGTGAAATACTCGACGCCTTTACCCAGGATGTATCAAAGGGTAGTTTTGAGCATTTTACATTGAAGGAAATTTTTGAACAGCCTCAGACCATAAGAAATGCCTTGCTGTCGCGATTCAGCCAGGAATATGGAACCGCATTTTTTGAAGAGCTTAAATTCGACGAAAGCGAACTTTTAGCTGTGGAAAGGATCTTGATTCTTGCGTGCGGGACATCTGCGCATGCAGGTTGCTTAGCCGCATACATGTTCGAAGATTTAGCCCGCATTCCCACTCAGGTAGAAATTTCATCTGAATTTCGCTATAAGAATCCCGTTGTCCCTCCGGGCACGCTTGTGATTGCCATCAGCCAATCGGGAGAAACGGCAGATACCTTAGCTGCGGTGCGCGAACTTAAGGCAAAAGGATCCAAGATTTTGGCAATTTGCAACATTTATGGATCTACGTTGGCAAGAGAAGCCGATTCCTCCATTTTTTTAAAAGCAGGCCCGGAGATTGGCGTCTGTTCGACTAAAGCCTTTACAAGCCAGGTGGTCGTTTTATCCCTCTTTTGCCTCATGATGTCAAGGATGCGCCATATGGGAAAAAAAGAAGGACAGGATTTCCTGGAAGCTTTGCTTAAATTGCCGGAACAGGTGCAACTGGTCCTTCAAAATCACAACCGCATCAGGGATGTTGCAGTAAAATATGCCCATTATCAGAATTTCTTTTATGTCGGGCGAAGATACATGTTTCCGACAAGCCTTGAAGGGGCATTAAAGTTAAAGGAAATTTCGTACATCAATGCCAACGGATATCCTGCAGGGGAAA
Organism: Chlamydiota bacterium; assembly: GCA_013287905.1. Taxonomy (GTDB): domain Bacteria; phylum Chlamydiota; class Chlamydiia; order Chlamydiales; family Parachlamydiaceae; genus JABDCW01. The sequence goes on from JABDCW010000002.1 coordinate 59,079, forward strand.
TGAAACATGGCCCAATTGCCCTGATCAACGAAGATTGCCCTACAATTGCCCTCTGTGCAAATAAGGTCACCTATGATAAAATTCTCAGCAACCTGATGGAAATTAAAGCTCGTAACGGGCATATTATTGCCATTGCTGAGGAAGGGAGCGAAGAGTTAAAAGGTATTGTGGATGACCTGTTATGGATCCCAAGGACTGTCGATGAATTGACGCCTATATTGACGACAGTGGTTGCCCAGTTGCTGGCTTATTATATCGCGTATGCCAGGGGGGCGAATATCGATCAGCCAAGAAATCTTGCCAAATCAGTTACTGTGGAATAGAGAATAGTCATGAGAATGTTATTAAAAGGAACTTTATTAGTTGCAGGAACCTCTATTGGAGCTGGAATGTTGGGATTACCGGTTGTCACTGGTTCTGCCGGCTTTATCCCTTCTTTGGTCATTTATCTTGCGTGCTGGCTTTTTATGGCATGTACAGGCTTATTATTTATGGAAATTTCTCTATGGCTGCCGGAGGATACGAACATTATTTCCATGGCCGAACGGACCCTTGGGAAGGGGGGTAAAGTTGCAGCCTGGATCCTCTATCTTTTTCTTTTCTATTGCCTGACTTTAGTTTATATCACGGGGATTGGCGATTTAATCGCTTCTGTATTTCCCGGGGCCGTAAAAGGCTGGCAAGCGCAATTGTTGTTTTTAATTGCTGCAATCCCTCTTGTTTATGTTGGGACATCCCTCATCGGGCGTTTGAACGTGGTCCTTATGGCCGGGTTGATCTTTTCCTATTTGATTTTCTTGTGGCTTGGGCTTCCCGATATCGATCTCAATTTGTTAAAACACACCGACTGGTCCAAAATATGGGTGGCATTGCCAATTACCTTTACAGCCTTTGCTTATCAGGGATTGATTCCTACCCTTGTGACATATATGAAAAGGGACAGCGGCAAAATCCGTATGGCCATTCTACTCGGGACATTTTTGCCTTTTATTGCTTATGTATTATGGCAGGTATTGATTCTTGGCATAGTACCGGTTGACGGTCCAGGCAGTTTAATGGAGGCTCAACAAAATGGGCAGACCGCGATTTTTCCATTAAAGAATATCCTAAATGTTCCAGGTCTTTACATTGTGGGACAATTTTTTGCCTTTTTTGCTTTGGTGACCTCCTTTTTTGGCGTTTCCTTAGGGTTGATGGACTTCTTATCCGATGGGCTCAATATTAAAAAAACTCCCCTTGGAAAATGCTGTCTTTCCCTGATGATCTTTCTTCCGCCATACCTTATTGCATTAAGCTACCCTCATTTATTTCTCATTGCTTTAGGATATGCAGGAGGGATTGGTTGCGCTTTGCTTCTCGGACTATTGCCCATTTTAATGGTCTGGAGCGGACGTTACTACTTAGGGCTTCAGGGCCAATATCGCTTGTCTGGCGGCCGGGTGCTGCTTGTGGTCTTAATGACCTTTGTGTTTATTGAATTGGTTTGTGAATTAGGGCATGTCATCAATTCATAATGGGTCTAATACCTCATCTATAGGTGACAATTCGTCCCCAAATGGCATTCGTTCCCCAAATCCCTGAGCGCGATGCCTCAAGCTGGACGATTTGGCTATGATCGACAAACAGGTTGATATCGGGGCCGTAATTCTTAAGATACCAGGTAAACACGCTTGGGTCTGCGGCTTCAAACATGATTTTTTCGATTCCAAGACCATTGATGATTTTAGCAGCAACATCGGTGCGCCAGGTCTTTACATTTTCTGTAATACCTTCAGATTCGATCATGATCATGTACGCTCCGGCTTCTAAAAACTTCTTCGCCTGCCCGATTGCCTGATCCACATCTTTCATCCCTTCTTGTTCCAACTCAGCCACATCGGAGCTGCCTCCTGCGCCAAATTGAATTCCTACTTCCGGTTTGGCTTTTAGACCAGCTTTTTGCACTTTTTCTACCAGACGCAACCAATCATCTGTGGGTATCGTAATAAACCCGCTCGAAATTTCGAGGATATCGAAACCGACATTTTTGCATTCTTTGATATATTGATCGACTGCAGCCGGCCCTTGAGTGAGGACATATTCGATAAAACCTCCGGTGGAGACCAAAACATCATATTTGTGTGCCAGGTCGATGAGCTCTTTTAAGGCTTTTTTAGGCAATAAAGCAAAAGAGCCTCCGGCAAATTTTAAACTGTCTATGTAATCTCCCATTGTGCTCAATACGTCTTCTAAATAATTTTTTCCCATGACGGAATAATAGGGACCGCGAATTTCCGTTATCCCGACGCTTCTTGGTTTTTTCTCTCTTTTGTTCATGCGAAGAAAGTGAAAAGGATTGTCTTTCATGGCGTCTCCTAAATATTTCGTAATAAATTGGTTAATTCACAGATAGTACCCTCTTCCAACCGGAGAATGCATTCAGTGATTTGATCGGACAGTTTTTGTGAAAGGCGGGATTTAGTGAGAAGAGTAAATTTGGCGTGGGCGTGTTCCCATGTCATGGGTTTTGTAGTAAACCCTTCATAGTCTTTTGCTTCAATTTTGTATGTTTGATTATTTTCCATGGTAACAACAATTTTTGTGTGCATTTCCTTTGGAAATTTTTTACTGAAGGCAACGGAAGGAACAATGTGGACCTTTTTCAGCAGGATTTGGATATCTTTTTTTACGATCCGTTTCGGATCGTATTGCCGCGGCGTCACTTCATTGTCTAATAACGCAGCTGCAACCATGTAAGGAAGGCTATGATCTGCTTCTTCCTTGGTCCGTATATTCTTCTTTTCCCCCTCTTCCCCTCCGCCAATAATTTTAAAGGCCACATCGAAAATCTCAATATGGACATGGCGAATCTCTCCGGGATCGATCCGATATTGTTTTTTTAATTGTAAAATGGATTCCAAAGTGGATTGTGAATGAATTTCCGCATTATATTTTTTGATGATCGTCTTAAGGACATAATTCAACCCTTTTTTTGTCCAGCTTGCTTCAAATTTCCCGGCAATGCTGTGCATAAATCCTTTATTTCCCTCAAATATTTCTAACGGCCCGGTGATCTCCCGGTAAGCTAAAAATGCAGCTAAGGTGGCCGAAGAGGCAGTATAGGGATAAGCCAGACCCTTCCAGTTGGATAACTTTCCTGTACGGGTAACCCGAAGGGCGTTATTTGTCACCCCGGAAATGGCAATGGCGTTAGCAGTTTTATTTTCATCGAGCCCGAGGACTTTAGACACCCCGGCTGCAGCGGCATAAGCGCCTTGCGTTGTGTGATCAAATCCTTTGTCCCTGACAGGGGCTACTTCCGATAAGTGGCATTGGACCTGGTAGCCGCAAGCCAAAGCAATGAGAAATTGTTTTCCTGAAGCCTTTGCATATTCTCCGGCAGCTAATATGGCTCCTATATTATCGCTTGGATGGCATGTTTCATTTTTTGCAAGGAAGCTGTCGTTGAAGTCGAGAAAACGGATCAGAGCGCCATTATAAAAGGCAGCTCTTTCAGGCGATGTTTTACCGCCCCCAATCAGTGAGGACAAAGGCGATCCGCCAAAGTCTTTGATCAATAATTTAATGTTTTCTATTGTCGGGTGTCCTAAAGCCCCGATGGCGCACCCTAAGCTGTCCAACAACCTGATTTTTAGAGCTGAAATTGCTTCTTTAGAAAGGTCTTCGTATGAGGTTTTTACAAGATATTTAGCCAGTTCTTCGACTTTTTTCATGAGGATGGATCTACATTGTATCTGTGTATGCTTGGACCGTAACCATCTAAAGATGGTGTAAATTTTATTTTATATCATAGGATGTTTTTTTGCCAGATGACCAATGATAAGGAAGAGGTTCTTTTAGCATTGATGAGATCGGATGTAATTAACGATAAGAACGATATAACGATAAGAACGATAAAACCTTCCTGTCGGCTTACCACCCATACTATTACACATAAGTATAGACTTTAATTCAACACAAAGGCACGAAGACACCAAGACACTAAGAGGGAAGGGGCTCTGCTTTATGTTTCCTTGCAGATGAGACTTTTCAGCTGTTGTTTTGCTTCTTCAAAATCATCATTCAAAATATGATATTGGCATGAGGGTGCAATGCGTTCTTGTTCCCGCTCTTCAATTGCAAGATGATAGCGCCGATAAAATTTATCTAAATCGTCCGCATGCCGTCTTAAAAGCCTTTCTTCCAAAGTAGTGATTTCTTTCACATCGATCCAAATACTGATTGAAGAAGGGATTAACTCCTGAAGGAGTTTAGTACTGTTATACTCAGTAAGTATAATATAAGATTTTCCTTTCTCAAGTTCTGCTAAGATACTTTTTTCATATCCATATAAAAAATGATCGTATTGGAAAGAATGAAGAAAATAGCCTTCCTGTTCTTTCTTTTGAAATTCTTCCTGTGTAATAAAATAATAATCCACCGCTTCTAATTCCCCAGCCCTTTTTGGGCGTGTGGTATAAAAAACATAATTTTCAAGCTGCCCTTCATTTCCACACTCTGCTATTAAAGCATTTGCCAGAGTTGTTTTCCCCGCTGCCGATGGACCTGAAATAAAATAGACAATACCTGAATACAGGGACAGATGTGAAAGGAAACATAAAATAATTAAACAAATTACATATTTTGCATTCATCATTAGACTTTCCTTCAAAAACGTGTTTCGGTATACTATGAGAGTTTATCTTTTGCTGTTTCACTCTCAAGCAGTACATCTTTTAGTTGTCTGATTTTTTTTTCAAGTTTTTTGATTTTCTTTTGGAGATCGCTATTTTGTTCCTGAACGCAATCTCTTAAACGATTTTGGTATTCTTGCAGTTTCTCCTCAGCTTCTGCGATCTTTTTTTGAATCTGTTCATTAAAGATGTTAAAATTCGAGGAAATCACTTTACTGTGAACATTTTTTTCATAATTATCTTGAGCATTTATTGCTGCGCATAAACAAATAAACAATCCGAAAATAGTTTTTTTCATAATATCTCCTTTGTATACACAAACAACTTCAAAAGTTGGTTTTTTGCATCGTCGCCAGCCGACGAATTTGAAACCTGCCTCCATCGCTCAACTTATTCAAGTTGAGCTGCTTCGGCAACAGCTTTGCTTGGTTCAAATTCGAGGCGGCTCCTTGTAAAATTCCCAATTTTTGAAGTTGTTTGTGTATATTTTAATATGGTCTAAAATGGAATATTATAAATTTATTATCTTTGAATGTATATAGAAAATAAATATTTGACTTCAATACCGGGATTTTCTTAACATCCATTCAAATCAATTATTTAATATGGGAGGAAAAAATGGGCAATGAAGTAAAAACCACCGCAGAATTTACGCTTGTGCCGACTGTACCTTCAGAGGAAGATCGTCCAAGAGAAAGAAAATTTTCGTGGGGACATTATTGGAGCCATGTTACAAGTTGTAATTCGCTTTGTACGATTGTGGGTGGCCTATATACTACAGGTGGAACCATAGCCTTAGGATATATGCTGATTGATGGATTTACCGACCCCGATCCCGATTCGGATTGGGCGCAAAAAAACCACACTTTTGCTGACTTGGGTGCAGTGGGCGTAGCAACAGTGAGCGGCCTTTTAGGACTTGGAGTCCTCTTTTGTTTTGCCGCAGGGGTAACAATAAAAACTTGCCGTGACGGGATCATAGAAGGACGGGTTCAGAGGGGACAGACGCCTCTTCTCGCACCTGAATGATTGCCTTACAATTTTGATCTAAGCTGTCTGTCGCAGGAAAAAATCTTTGATTTTTCCTGCAAAAACAGGGTCGATTGTCAAGGGCATCAAGAGAGAAATGTCCTGAGCGAGCGTTAAGACTTCAACCAGTTGCCTCTCTTCTCCCGTCATTGGAAACAGATCGCTGTGATGCAGCAGTCCTTCGTTCTTTAATGTCTTAAGCCGAAAGCTCGTGCTGAGGAGCATGGGATCTGCGATCAGAGAGAGCTTTTTGAGGTAGATGAGAAGCAGCGCGTACAGTTTTGGCGAGGGTTTTTCCGGATACTGGGTCAATCCAACCGTCTGGAGCATATCGCATGCACACTCTAATGTGTTGAGTGCCTGACGCAAAGGCAAATGGTGGTTGAGCACTTCAATGTCATAGCAGGAATGAATTTCCGATTTGCCTTTCTTATAAATCACTTCTACATGATTAAGGGGATTGGAAGCCGATCCATGATTGCTTTTTTTTAGGTAAGCTCCCTTTACGCACAGTTTGATGAGCCCGGCCTCTGGCGTAAATAGGGAAAGAATGCGATCGTGGTCTTGAAAGGGAAAAGCACGGACAATGATCCCTTCTGTGTGTAATTTATCCATATTTACTTAAAAGCTCTTATTGTAATTAAAATACAAGCCTGTTATCTAAGAGGGATGATAAAAAGCGTTTTTGTTCTCTTTCTTTTGCCCCTTGTGTTATTTCAGTATACCATTGAAGCCGCTCCCGCTCAAGTCATCATTATTAGCCATGCGGAAAAATCTCTCAATGGTCCATCACTATCTCAAAGAGGACGGGAAAGGGCAGCCGCGTACGTCCCCTATTTTTTGGAGACTAAGGAATTGCTTAAGGCCGGCCTTCCTTCGGCTATCTATGCAATAAAGTCATCCAAGGAAAGTGCGCCCTATGCAATCGACACGATTCTTCCTTTGGCGGATGCATTGAAATTGGCTGTTAATGACCGGTTTGCCCGGGAAGACTATAAAAATATGGTCCAATCGGTCATGCATGATCCAAATCTCGATGGCAAATCAGTATTGATTTGCTGGGATCCTCAATTTATCCCGGAGATCGCCCGGGAATTTAAAGCTTTGCTTACCCCATGTAAATGGCACAGCAATGTGACCGATCGCGTCTGGCTGATTGCCATCGCACCATCCGGAAAAACTACTTTTACAAACATCCCGCAGCGTCTGCTGTTTGGGGACTGCGGGCAATAGTTCTTTTAAGTCTATTAATAAACTACCAATTTACTACCAAAACCTACCAAATTGGTAGATGCTAGGGTTTTTTACCGTTTTCCTACCAATTTCCTACCAGAATCTACCAAATTGGTAGTTGACAAGGTTTGCCATTGATCTACAAAATCTGCATGAAAAAGGTCTTCTTGAAATGAGCAAACGTGGAAAAGCATTTGTATTCATCTCGCCGGCTCACCTGTCAGACCTGATCCGGAAGGCTAAATAACTTATACCGAACGTGATTCAAAAATTGGTTTTTGACGGCGTTCTGCTTTGCATCAAAATTTTTGTCTTCGCTCGTGCCTTGGCCATTGGCAATGGTCACTTAGTTCCAGACGGAAAATTTTGAGCAGCCTCCTTGTCAAAATCCAAACTTTTGAACCAGCTTCGGTATAAACCCGCACTGCATATAAAAATCAGTTCCAGCAATAAATAACCAAAATAAATCCACTCCCCTCCCTTGCCAAAACCGTAGCTGTGTAAACCGGTCCCGAGAACATAGTTGACGCCGTACCAGGTGAAGCTGATTGTCATTAACCCGGCAACTGCCCCCACAGCGAGGCCAAAATCGCGGATGTACCGGAATGTATAGGAATGGATGATCAACAGATAGACGCACGAGGAAATAAAGGCCCACGATTCTTTTGGATCCCAATCCCAAAAACGCCCCCAGCTCTCTGCTGCCCAAATTCCCCCTAAGATCGTTCCGGGGATGAGCAATCCTGTACCGACATAAATCGTGTAAAGAATCCCGCGTGCAAGCTGACGGGTATGTCCATTTTCTTGTCTGTAATAAAAGAGGGAGAGCAAAAATAGGTGGCCAAGAATTCCCGAAACGATAAAAGCCCCATAGCTGCCAACAACCATAAGAACATGGACGATCAGCCAATATTGCGAATCCAAAACCGCTTGTACGTTTTCCAACTGTGCATCTGCAGCGGTCAATTTGAGCAGGATCAGCAAGGCAACAGAACCGGCTGCTGCCATGAGCAACACAAAACGCATTTGGCTTTTGAAATAAAAGATAAATCCAATTGCCATGCCGGCCCACGGTACATAGATCATTGTCTCAAACATATTGGAAACAGGGGGTCTATGCAGGATATAGCACCGGATCGCTAAAACGAGCGAATGGACTAAAAAAGCAGCAATCAGGAGGCTTAAGGATAGATTATTCAAACGATGCTTTTTTTTCAGCAGCGAGCTCTTTGGCCAGGCTTCGCAAATGAGTGCCAGCAAATATAAGACTATAGCAATTTCTATGAGAGGAATGGTATAGTAGAGCTGCTCAAGCTTTAACGTTGTGAAACCAGGGTAAAACAAGCTCTTGTTGGCGGCAATTTGATACGGTTGTCCAATAAGCTCAGCGTAAGCCTCGTGAAATTCTTCAGAAAACCGTTTTGCCATTTGTTCGATGCTGGCCGGTTCATATGGCTTATGTAAAACGGCATGTTCTAAATTTAAATAAGCGGCTCGTATATTTTCAAAAGCATGATCGGAAAACGAGGTAAAATTTTCTGTCGGCGTCATTATCTTTAGCGCATGCAATGATACCCATTCCCCCTTTACCATCTTCAAGGGAAGCATTTTTAAAGTGGTCCCGGATTGCCTTAATTGCGTCAGTAAGGGAAGATCTGCAGCTTCGCTTGAACTTTCAGACGGGCCGTAGGAACTATAGACCCGCATCTCCTGAAGCAGGCGCACTATTTCATCGACAAGGTTTTTATTGGGGTGCTGCAATGAAATAACAGATTGCCTTCCATCCGGATCAACAACAAGACCAGGTAGCAGAAACTTCCATGGCATTTGTTTTGGAGTTTCAGCAATGACAAGAGCGTTTTTTTCGAGCTTGAGTATAAGGCCGGGGATCAAATTTTTTAATTCGATTTTTTCGCGGGAGGTGCGGTTGGAAGGAGCGTGATATTCCTGAATAAATGTAAAAAGAAGAAGCTTTCTCAAGAGTGCAACCTGAGTTTCCTTAGACTCATAAATGGCTTTGTTGAGATCGCTAAAACTAAACCGGTCTTGAGCAGCAGGCAAATGCAATAATGACTTGATTTCAGCATAATGGACCCAAAAAAGCGGGGCCAGGTCAAAGGGGTGATGCCCTAAAAAATGAATCCTCCACAGCAAATCCAATGCAGAGTTATTTTCGGCATTAAATGGGGCAAGGTCATCCGTTTTTAGCGAATCTTTATGATAGACCTGGTATAGCCAGCTTTTCGAGACAACTTCCACAGGGCGGAACCTGCCTTGATAGGCAGCGGGAAGTTCCGCTGTCGATGCAAATGGAGAAATTTCCTGGGAAAAGAGGGGGAGGGGGCCAATTCCCGTGAAAATATGAAAAAGTAGATAAAGCCAAACCAGTAAATACATGGTTGCTACTATATCTATTTATTTATTAAAAAAGAAATCCAAAGTAAAACAGGGGGATGGTTTCCTTGCCGGGATGAAGAATGTCATCTTTGACGAGAAAGGCAGGGAGATCTGTATTCTGGAGCTGTTTGCCAGTTTTATTTTTCCCTCCAATTTCAAAGAGATGTTTATCTACCCTAAAATCCCCTTGTTTCGAATAGAAAACCTGATGTTGAGCATCCCGCAATGCTTGTATGAAATACAGCTCTCTCAGGTTTCCCTGGTTAAGAGGTGTCCCTGAAAAACTGTTTAGGGTATGAAGCAGAGTCGTGTTGTGGATAAAAATTTTTTGCGGCTTTCGTAGCTGCCGGCTACCTCCTTCGTAAGGGTAAATCAGCGTGATGAGTCCAACCCGATCAAGAATATGCAAATAGTGGTCGACAGTTTGATGTGCCACACCGATATTTCGGGCAATATTGTTGGTATTTGCCTCGCCTGGGGGGATGGAAGCCAAGTATCCAAGTAATTTTTTAAAGAGATGGAGGTTGGCAGTTTTGAGGTCGAAACAATTTGGTATATCTTCAAAAATGATTTTAGAGACAATTTGCATAATCCTTTCGTAATAGGTCGGTGGATCTTCAAAGATAAAAGGATAGTAACCGACCTCAAGATAGGTTCTAAAAAGACTTAAGATCCTGTCGGTTAGACCGAGGCTGGAAAATCTGGTTGGGTTTTCAAGCAGTTCATTGAAAGGGATAACAGAATGGATGGTTTTTTCTGAAAATAGGAGATACTCCCGAAAGGACATCCCGGGGAGACGGTAGGTATTCACCCGGCGTGACAAATCATGGCTGCCCTGAAGTAATTCCAGCATCGAGCTTCCAGAAAATACCACCCTGACATCGGGATAGCTATCATAGATATTTTTAAGTTCCTGGCTCCAATTTTTGTATTGATGGATCTCGTCGATAAAAAAATTGCGATATCCCTCCAATTTGTAGAGTTCATCTACAAATTCGAGAAGTGTTGATGTGTGAAAATAGACTGAATCTGCCGAGAAATAAAATGTTTTACCCTCTTTGTAAAGATGTTCTTTTATGTATTGGAGCATCAATGTCGTTTTGCCTACGCCGCGAGGACCAATAAGGCAAGTCAGCCGCTTAAGGGTAAATTCAGCAAAAAGCGCCCGTTTTGTCGTCAAATCAACGAGGTTGATCAGTCGTTCAAAAGATTCTTTGATAAGGTCTATCATTTAAGTACACTCCAATATTTTCACCAGTTTCTTTAAGTGTACTTAAAATGTGGATTATGAGCAATTGCATAAGGAGCATAGCAACTGTACCCTGAGAAAAAACCTAAGCAAGTCTTGATCTTGATCTTGATCATGATCTTAATCTTGTTTTTTAGGTGACGAGCTAGATTAAGATCATGATCAAGATCGAGATCAGGATTGGCTTAAGAGCCCCTCGTGGTTGAGAAAAATTCAAAAATTTCCAACTCTTGAAGTTGTTTGTGTATGCATGTTCACGGGTTGGTAGCAAATCGCTGAGCGATTTTCTTAACCACCCGTGGTTATGCCTTAGAGTGACTTACGCTGATCTGGACTTAAATTCTTCATTAACTCTTTGTCTTCAGAAATAAAAGGGAGAATAACAGGTAGATGCTTCACGGGTACATATTGGATCTGTCTTCCTTTTAACATTTCTTTAAGTAGAGCAGTACTCCCGACTCCTCTTGCCCAATCAACCTTATCATAATTAAGCTGTTTGATTTGGTCTAATGAAAGATGAATAGTGGATTGGTTGAATAATTCTCTATTTAGTGCATGTTCTATTTGCTGAACCGTTAAAAAGTAACCGGTTGCATCTCTTGGCCAGTCCTTCATCGTAAACCCTTGTGGAAATGGCTGGGTTTGAAAATCGATCGATTTGGCTTGCGCTTCGTTCAAATTTTTTAGTAACTCGTGAGAAACAAGATGGAGTATAATTTTCAAATGTTTTTCATGTACATTTTGTATTGTCTTCGGTCCATACAGCATCGCTGAAATTACAGGACTGCCTCCAGCCTTTTCCCAATCAACCTTAGCAAAATCAAGGTTTTTGATAAGTTCGGATGGGATACGGCCCGCGGTAGATTCATTGAATAATGATTTATTTAGCGCATCCTGTAGTTGTTGAGCATTTAAAATATAGTGTCCGTATTTATCCTTTGGCCAGCTTTCCATCGTAAACTCTGAAGGAAATAGTTGGGTTTGAAAATTAACCGATTTAATCTTTTGTTCCGAAATAAGCGGGAGTTGTTTAGGATTTTCAGCACATAACCGGAAAAAACATGCTTCAAACTGGGGAGAGGGCAAGTTATTGATTTTTGCTTTAGTGTCATACAAAAAAAGAAATTGCTCTTTGCTTAAGGCTTTGATATTCAGCGTGGTTTTCTGCTGTGGCGTTAAAAGTTTAATAAAGTTCACGGGCAATTGAGCGATAATGGGATCGAGTGCCTCAGCAGGAAGGGAACGAACTTGCTGGAGGGTAAGAGCATTAAGCGCAGCTACATCCAATGGTGTAGATCGAGGGATTGGTTTAGGAGATGCCATCTCTGATAAACGCTTGACAATAATCTCTGCTTGTCTTGGGGTATTAGCTTCTTCAAGATTTTCAAGAACTATCCCGGAAATTTCATCATCAGTGGACAAAAGAAATTTCAGAGCAGATTCATCCCAAGGATCTTCGAGATCCTGGATTGTCAAATTCTCTGCCAGAAGATCGGGGTGATGCGCTGTAATGCGGAGCTGAAAGTTAAATGACTCATTAAGTAATGTAATTCTGTTGTCAATGCGCTGCTCGAGAGCTTTAAATTTATCAAGATCGTACGGGAGTTGCATTCCTGTTAGATTTACGATACTACCTGCACTCAAGGGACCTGTTAATGGTCGACCACGCCATGTGAGTAAAGTCTGACGCATCACATCTCTCTGACAATCTTCACGGCCAAAAGCATTTTCCTTTGTCAAGAATCCCGCTGGCTTATTGAGACTGGGATCTTTTGGTTTTAGCGTAAGTATAGGGGAAAAACCCGAGAGGCCGGCAGGGAGTGTACTCAAGAGAATTGGTGCAGACTCTCTTCCCTCGCCTAATAGTTCTTGTCGTAGGTAGATTGTTTCCTCAATTGGAGAAACAGGTTCGGGTTCATTCGCAAATGGCTTGAAGGTTGCGCCAGCCACGGTAACAGTTTTTGTTGCCCCAGTTTGTGGAATGACTGTTGGGGGATTCATTTTTAATGGATCCTCCATTGGTCCTTCTGGTTCCGCTCCATCTGGACTTAAAGGCACGCTAAAAGGTGATGGCTTAAGTACTTGTTGAATTGCAGGTTCCTCTGTGGAGGCACTGAACTGTTTGTTGATACTGTCCGATTTTGGGGTAAGGGAGGTAGCGGAGGGGGCTTTGCCATCACTGTTCAACACCTTAATTCTTTTAGTGGACAGGCCGGTTTTAGCCTCTGCTTTCCAGGTTTTTAATTGGGATGCGCGGCCGAGTCTAAAAATTGTCGCCAGGCCTACAGCGAAATATCTACTTAATTTCCATAACCAACCATGTTTTTCTTGCGATGAGTAAACACTAAATGTTCTTCCCTTGTATTGCCCTTCATTAATAGGGGTTTGCGAGCTGCTTTCTAAGTTCCAATTTCCCGAGGGCAGGGTGGCGTAAAAATCCGTTTTTGTATGCATATGCTTTTTTCCTCACTGTATTTCTACTACTAATAATATCAATAATTATTAAAATTATGCAACTAATATTATTTAAAAACAAACAAAAAACAGAGTGCCTGTTTATTTCATATATTTAGATAAAAAATTTAGTGTACAAAAAAAATTTTTTCTCATAATTTAAATCTTAAATAAGTATGCGACTAAAGGAGAGACAATGTTATTCGACTTAGAGATGATGGAAAAATACTATGCAGGAATTTCTTCCAGGATTCAAAAAATACGAAAGCAGGTTGTAAAACCTCTCACCTTAACAGAAAAAATTTTATTTGCCCACATGTCTCTGGAAAAAGGGGTACCTGTACGGGGGCAAACCTATGTAGATTTTAATCCCGACCGCGTCGCAATGCAGGATGCCACAGCGCAAATGGCCCTGCTGCAGTTTGCCTCATCCGGCTGCAACCGGACAAATGTTCCCACAACAGTGCATTGCGATCATTTAATTCAGGCAGACGTTGGAGCAAAGGAAGATTTGGCTCACGCGCAGCAAAACAGCCACGAAGTATTTGATTTTCTCCAGAGCATTTCAGCCAAATATGGCATTGGCTTTTGGAAACCGGGTGCAGGCATCATCCATCAGGTTCTATTGGAGAACTATGCATTTCCCGGTGGAATGATGATCGGGACCGATTCCCACACTCCTAATGCCGGGGGATTAGGGATGTTGGCTATAGGGGTTGGAGGGGCCGATGCTGTCGATGTCATGGCAGGCATGCCTTGGGAATTGAAATTCCCCAAAATTATCGGGGTCAAATTGACGGGAAAATTAAGCGGCTGGACATCGGCAAAGGATGTGATTTTAAAACTGGCCGGTATATTGACTGTCAAGGGGGGAACCGGGTTCATCATCGAATATTTTGGCGAAGGGACAAAATCAATCTCATGTACAGGCAAGGGGACAATATGCAACATGGGTGCAGAAATCGGGGCCACCACTTCGGTCTTCCCATACGATTCGCGCATGGCTGATTATCTCAATGCTACGGGCAGGCAGAAAATAGCTGCATTGGCAAATGGGGCCGACTCCCATTTACGGGCGGACGACGATGTGGAATCAAATCCTGCAAGTTATTATGATAAGGTCATAGAAATCGATCTGTCCAGTTTAGAGCCGCACATCAATGGGCCTTATTCGCCTGACCGTTCATGGAAGCTTTCTGAATTTGCAAAAGCTGTTGAAGAGCATAATTACCCGCAAAAATTATCTGTTGCGTTGATCGGTTCATGTACCAATTCGAGTTATGAAGATATCGAGAGGGCAGCAAGCATCGGGAAGCAGGCGATAAAGCACTCTTTAAAAGCAAAATGTGCATTGACAATTACGCCGGGATCAGAACAGATCCATGCAACAATTGAAAGGGATGGGCAGTTGCAAGTGTTAGAGGAGATTGGGGGGCTTGTTTTAGCGAATGCATGCGGCCCTTGCATCGGGCAATGGGCGCGCCATGATGTGGCATTTGGAGAAAAAAATTCTATCCTGACTTCATATAACCGAAATTTTTCAGGCCGCAATGATGCCAATCCGGGGACCCATTCGTTTGTTGCCAGTCCCGAAATTGTCGTTGCGTTTTCATTGGCGGGAAGCCTTACGTTTAATCCCATGCAAGATACATTAACGAATGACTATGGGGAAATTGTTAAGCTGACGCCGCCGCATGGGGAAGAATTGCCAAAAAATGGGTTTATTCAAGGAAATATTGGCTATGTAGAACCGGCTGAAGATGGCTCTACAGTTTCCATTGCCATAGATCCAAATAGTAAAAGACTTCAACTGTTAAAAGCTTTTTGCCCATGGGAAAATAAGGACTTGTTGGATTTGCGGTTGTTGGCAAAAATTGAGGGCAAATGTACAACAGACCATATTTCTCCTGCCGGCAAATGGCTGCAATTTCGCGGGCATCTCGATCATATTTCCGATAATATGTTTTCGGGAGCTGTCAATGCCTTTCGCGAGATGATCGGAAGCGGTCTGAATCAAATAACAGGGGAAATCGAGCCATTTTCTAAAATAGCCAGAAGCTATAAACAAAACAAAATCGGCTGGATTGTCGTGGGCGATGAAAATTATGGGGAAGGGTCATCCAGAGAGCATGCAGCCATGGAACCCCGTTTTCTTGGCGGACGGGCCATTATTGTGAAAAGCTTTGCGCGAATTCACGAAACAAATTTAAAAAAGCAGGGAATGCTTGCCCTGACATTTGCCGACCCTCATGATTATCAAAAAATCCTCGAAGATGATATGCTGTCTATTATAGGTCTGGAGGCCTTTCGTCCTGGGGCTGCCCTTTTGTTGAAAATAAGGCACAAAAATGGATCAGAAGAAACGATTCAGCTGCATCATACCTACAATGAAGCGCAGATCGGGTGGTTTAAAGCAGGCAGCGCCCTTAATGCCATGACAGCAAAACTATAGGCATTTACCTCTTTCATGAATAAACATTATAGCGATTATTTTTGGAAAAATGGAAAGCCCTACGGGCGGGAAATGGTAGGCGAAGGCTTTGCTATGTCATATAAAATCATAGCCGACCCCTATTATAAAAGGATTTCCATCGAAAAATACAATTGCGGTGTTTTTGTCAAAATCATTTATGATTCATATCTCTTTGACTTCCGTAAATTAAAACTCGAAGAGCAGGCTGTCTGGCAAAAACGGGCAGTAGAGGAAACGGATGAAGTCATGGAATGCCATATTCGCGATCAGGACGACAGGCTTATTCTCATTGAAAAATATCGTTTTCAAGATCAGATATGCCGCGAATGCGCAACCTATTCGCCTCATGGACTATTGCTGACGGTACAAAAAATTTTATACAGCCAACTTGGGGATAGCTTTAATGGAGTTGTCCTTTTTGATCCGGAAGAAAGAATGATCATGTGCAAGCTGTACAACACCCACAAGGACCCATTCTCGTTTGCTGAATTGCTCGAGGAGTATCGCGATATGAGCGATAAGCCCGCATTTCTTATCGGCGTCAAAGAATTCTAATAGAAGCAATTCCCCGCAACTGCTCATATTATGCATAAGTAAGCAAAAACCTTTTAAGCGTTATCTATAATAAATTCAACACAAAGGCACGAAGTCTCAAAGAAACAAAGAAATTTTGCCTTCAGCCCCTTTCCTCTCAGTGTCTTGGTGACTTTGTGCCTTTGTGTTTAATTAAAGTCTATTGCATCGCTTGCCATTTGCAAGGAGGAGAAATATTTACGAGCGATCTGTTGCAGAGCGACATCGAAATCAAGGCTTAAACCAATTGCCATTAAAATTAAGAGCACACCGAATGTTTTTCTTAATTTTTCGGCATGTCTTGCCACGGAAGGGATTTTTGTAAGCAGGGTATTGCTTCCCAAGCTAAGGAGTAGCAGAGGAATTGCGCTCCCTATGCTGTACACTGACAAAAGTATAACGACTTGCAGGTTGATTTCTTTAGTCGCAACAAGGGACATGATCACTGCTAAAATAGAACCTGTACTTGGCGTCCAAATAAGGCCAAGGAATGAACCAAGTAACAACCCTTGAATAAACCCTGAGCTTGTTCTTCCTGTGCGGGCTTGAATATTCGATCTCATCTTAGCGATGAATGCCGTTTTTTGCGCAATGTTTCCCAATCGGGGAAAAAGCAGAATTAAACCAAATAAAGCGATAATAAAGATGGCAATATTGCGTAAGACATGAACTGAAAACCCAAATGAATGGACCAGATAAGTCAATAATAAAGTAAAAATCGTAAAACTGACTGTTAATCCGATAATCACTCCCAGAGGGCGATAACGGTGTCTTTTTGTTCCGGTTGATAAAATTGCTGGAAGAACAGGAAGGACAAAAGGAGATAAGACCGTTGCAATACCGGCTAAAAAAGCAAAAAGATAGTAAAGAAGCATTTGTTATCTATCGCATCCTTCAAGGTTCATCCCCGAAAGTAAAAGCATACATAGAAACACCTTCCGGAGTCACTAATGAAATTTTATACCGCCCATAATCTTTTTGAAGATCGATCACATCGTACTTCCGGGGTTCATTGACTAAAATGCGGCCTTGATCATCCATATCAGCCGTGTAGTACTTTGAAGGGAGGGGGGCGTCGTTTAATAAAACAGTAACCGCCTGCGGCGTTGTAGAATCCATTACCAGATAAACACGGGTGGCAATAAAATTTAAATCTAAAGAACTTGCCGGATCTTTCGATGTGATTTTTTCCTTACCGACAAGCCAGTTCCCTCTTAAGCCCACCCGGTCCTCCTGAAGAGGGGGTTGATAATGATAGAGGGCAGTTTTCCCCGGAGAAATGACCATTTCAGGCTGATAGCGATCAGCCCGAAATGTTCCTAAATAGGTTTCAGGAGTTATCTTGCGCATTTGGGTTGGTTTTTCCTGCCCGGCAGATGGAGGTAGCCTTAAAAGATTGCGTATGGCATTTTCTGTTTCCATGTAATTGCCTTCGCCGAAATGGACCTCTCTAATGATCCCTTCCTGATCGATCAGATAGTGGGCCGGCCAATAATTGTTATCAAAAGCCAACCAAGTTTTATATTCGTTGTCTAAGGCAACCGGATAAAGGATGTGAAAACGTTCCGTGGCGCTTTTTACGTTGTTGCGGTTTTTTTCAAATTCAAATTCGGGAGTATGAATACCGATGATGACCAGTCCATGGTCCTTATATTTGTCATACCAGCTTGTCAAATAGGGCAAAGTGCGGATGCAGTTAATACAACTATACGTCCAAAAATCAATCAAAACAACTTTGCCTTTCAGCTGGTCGATTGTTAATGGGGGACTGTTCAACCAGGCATCTATTCCGGCAATTTGGGGAGCCTTCACAATTTTAGGCAGTTCTTTTCCTTGAATTTTCAAATTTGTATTGCTTTGATCAAAAAGAGAAGATGACGGTCTTAACTGATTCAGTTGTTCTTGCACAGTTGCATTGTTGTCAATTTGCAACGAAGGAAAATATTTTAGGGTCATTTGCTGTAAAGCTGACTCCAAATTAAAGCTTAAAGCAATTGCCGTTAAAATCATGAGCACACCGAAGCCTTTTCTGATTGTTTCGGTGTGTCTGGAGAGGGAAGGGATTTTCGTTAAGGCGATATTTCCCCCATAAGCAATAACGAGCAAGGGAATGGCAGTACCCAGACTGTACATCGACAAGAGCATGATGACTTGGAACGTGATTTTTTGCGTGGCAATAAGTGTCGTGATCGCAGCTAAAATGGGCCCGGCACATGGCGTCCATATAAGGCCAAGGGCACACCCAAGTAATAATCCGCTAATAAAACCACTGCCCGTTTCAGCAGATCGCGCCTGTATTTTCGATCCTAAGTTGCTGATGGACGCCGTCGCTTTGGCAAAGCTGTCACCCAAAGAGGGAAAGAGCAGATATACGCCAAATAAAGCAATAATAATAATGGCAATATTGCGCAAGAGATCCGCTGAAATTCCAAATGCATGGACTAAAAAAGTCAAAGACAAAGTAAAAAAAATAAAACTGAGCGTTAATCCTATGATCACCCCAAGAGGCCGGTAGCGGCCTTGTCCTGCTCCAGCGGATAAAATTGCCGGTAGCACAGGAAGGACACAAGGGGAAAAGACTGTTGCAATACCTGCCAAAAAGGCAAATAGATATAAAAAAGTCATTTTATTTTTTGTTTGTTATTTAGTAACTCTTTTTTATAAAAAATTGCCTTATAAATCAAACACATTTTTAATATTGAAACACGTTGGGTATATACCGAACGTGATTCAAAAATTGGTTTTTGACGGCGTCGGCTTTGCATCAAAATTTTTGTCTTCACTCGTGCCTTGGCCATTGGCAATGGTCACTCGTTCCAGACGAAAAATTTTGAGCAGCCTCCTTGTCAAAATCCCAACTTTTGAACCACCTTCGGTATAAATTCGGCAGTAAAAACCACTCAGGTCAACCCTCAGCCTGCTTCGGCCTTTTTTTTGTCATCGCGTGAGTTGCAATAGCGATGCGTTTATGTTGTCTTACCTTAATTGTCTTTTGTGGCCCTTCTAGCACATCCTCTCCCTTTTCATATAAAACATCCGGGCAGAAATCAACTTCATTTGGCCAACTGATTGTTGTATCGTCTACTGCAAAGCTCTTAAAATATTTGATGTCTAATAACGGAATAAAAAGATTTTTTGCCCCTTTCAAAAACGGTTTAAAATCGACAATCTTGGTAACACCATCACTGAAAAGCAACTTTATTTTGTATTCTTTAACATACTCAGCTTTTTTGACTCTCATAGCTACACCAATGGTTTTATTTTATTAAATTTCATTTCTTTTAAAAGTTCCCAGTTTTTCTTTAGATCATCTCTACGTAATTCAGCCCATTCAACAACCAATCCGCTAACTCTAGGGGGAAGTTTACCTTTGATCACTTCTATAGTATCAATGGAGAAGGCAGCTTCATATTCCCCATACAAAACGTGAAAATGAGGTGGATGATGATCATCGAAATACATTTTTATCACAATTCCTAAGAATCGGCTAATCTCTGGCATTTTCCATATTCCTTAATTATAGCATATAAAGTGTTTTTAAAGAATTTTACCTCTTGCGTCTGTTTGTGCAATGAATCTGGATTATTGCTCACGAAGAGTTTGAATATTGCATAAATCTATTGCATAATCGATTTCATTAGCAATAGGTTTGTGCAACACATCAATAGGTTATGTTCGAGTTTCAATCGTTTTTTTCATTGGCTTGCCATACGGAACAATACAAAGCGCACAGCAAGTGCAGGTGAATTCGATCATCGCGTGAATTCATTGCTCCTTATCAAGATAAATTTTTTAAGAAATTCTTGTCTATATTGCATTCCAATGCTAAAATCAAAATACTTTTTTAATATAGAAACGAAAGAATCTCGTTATGTATAGACTTTTCTTAATTATAGTATTGTTATTCACTGCTTCTCATAGCATCGCAGAACTTCCATTGGAAGATATCTTAAGCTCTCCTTCAGAACAAATCGGAACATTTGGCAATGCTCATGATTTTCTGAATCCATTCGATATAGGCCTTGTTGCATAATTCGAGTATGAGTATAAAACGTTAACAATCAATTAGTTACCGCAGAGAGCGCAGAGTACGCAGAGGAAGACAAAAAATGAGTGCATCCTTCACGGCATATCCAGAGCAATGGGGCAATTTTTATTCCCCCTCTGCGTACTCTGCGCTCTCTGCGGTTAAATTATTAATAATCAACTAGATAATACTAAATATAATTATGCAACAAGGCTTTCGAGATATACATTTTACGGACCATAGAGAATCTCTTATACACGCGAATCCTAATGAGCACCTTTGTGAATCCAACCAAACTGGAGGAACTCCAGAGAGAGGAGATCCAAAACCACTAGAAAATTGGAAATACTAATGTTTAAACCAAAATATCGAATCTTGCTTACCAGCAAATATTTTTTAGAAGATCGGTTTGTCTGCCTTGGAACTCAATTAATTTCGATTATTAAATCTATTGAGAGCTATTTGGCACCACACCTATGGTATGGAGCTGATGTTCAAGCTGTTGGAAAAGGCGCAAGCAAACACGGCCTTAATAGTATTCAATTAAGTAGAATTGGCTCCGATCTGCAGTTTATCGAGTATTGCTCTGAGATTGAGCAATTCATATGGGGAGTATTTTTATGTATTGATCAGAATTTTTCATCTCAGAATATTCAACATATTGAATTAGAAACGGAAGATGAACGTTTCCGTTCCATAAATGCAGAAGGAATTTTACTCGAAATTAGAGCTTTTGATACGACTTATTTTGAGATATATACCGACAAGATAGAATTGATTACGAAGATTAGTGAGATTTATAATAATGTTGAAATCCAAAATATCGAATCTTAAAATTTATTGGTTAGGTACTAGTACGTGTCAAGGCCCTCGCAGGCATGTACACAACGACAAGCAGGGCGATCGCGCCCTGACTACCTTCTTTGCTCAATTTTTATGAGCAGTTGCATCGACATTCTGATCTTGAACTAAGGCAAACGAAATTTTGCAAGAACTCATTCTTTATGCTATACTTTTACCAGCAGATAAAACTTTAAGGTGAATCATTATGTCTAAGAAAAAACTGCTTCTTTCCCAGCCGCGCGGGTTTTGCGCAGGAGTGGAGAGGGCGATAGAGACCGTAGAAAAGGCCTTGCACATATGGGGGGCCCCCATTTATGTAAAGCATGAGATTGTACACAACCGCTATGTCGTCGATGGATTGCGTGCCAAGGGTGCGATTTTCATCGAAGATCTCGATGCCGTGCCGGTTGGAGCGCGGGTGATCTATTCCGCCCATGGCGTATCTCCCGCAGTGCGCGAACAGGCAAAACAAAGGCAGTTAATTGAGATTGATGCCACATGCGGACTTGTCACGCGCGTCCATTCTGCAGTCAAGCGTTTTGCAAATCAGGGGCACAAAATTATTTTGATCGGTCACAAAAACCATGTCGAAACCATCGGAACGGCAGGTGAAGCCCCGGAGGTCACGACGATTGTCGAATCTGTGGAAGATGTAAAAAAATTGACCCATAAAAATGAGGAAAAACTATTCTATATCACACAAACGACATTGAGCCTGGATGATGTGAAAGAGATTACCGATGCTTTAATCGAAAAATACCCTTCCATAGAAACACTTCCCAGCTCCTCCATCTGCTATGCGACAACGAACCGTCAAATGGCTTTGAGGGAAATCATCGAACAGACCGATTTAGTTCTTGTAGTCGGGGATCCGAAAAGTTCTAACTCAAACCGGTTAAAGGAAGTGGCCTCTACCCGGGGAGTACTCTCGTATCTGATCAACGATGAAACGGAAATTCAGCCGCAATGGGTGGCAAATGCCAAAACGATAGGGCTGACAGCCGGGGCGTCAACACCTGAGCCTATTGTGCAGCGCTGTATTCAGCGTTTGATCGAACTTGGAGTATCAGAGGTAGAGAATGTTGTTTTTACTGAAGAAAATGTTGTATTTCAATTGCCCAAAACAATAATAAATGCTACGCTTCCGGGAAATACCAAAACGAATTAAAAAATTGATTTTTGACCACGTTGGCAGCAGCTGTTTTTGAGACTTGCCTCCATTGCTCAACTTATTCAAGTTGAGCTGCTTCGGCAACGGTAATACCTAGTTCAAATTCAGGGCGCCTCCTTGTCAAATTCCCAATTTTTCAATGCATTTCGGTATAACCGACATTTGAGGGATTATGAAAATTTTTTTTATTTCTGCCATTATTTGTTTTTTTAATCTTTTGACCCTTCAAAGAGGTCTTTATGCATGGGATGTAGAGTTTTCATCGGCATTGGTTTCTAATGATTGGCCTTCTCCAAATAATTGGGAACTCGATTTAGGTTATAGAAGTGATAAATTGGAATGGAGCACCGGGATAAAGGACTTAGTAAATATCACAAAAGAGGTTCAATGGCAAAAACTCCGTATCGCTCAAATTGGCGGAGTGATCAATTATGTCTCTCCAAGAAATTATGCCATCAAAATAGCTGCCGACTATGGTCACATTTATGATGGAGAAAGTAAGGAAGCTGATTTTGCTGAAAATGATAAGACCGACCTTGTTTCGCTTACCAAAACCAAAGCCGGGCGCGGCTTTGTCTATGACCTTTCCGGTGCGGTAGGATATCGTTTAACATCGACCGGAGGCAGGTGTACCTTCACTCCGCTTATCGGAGGCTCCGTCCACGAACAGGATCTGCGCATGTTCAACGGACGTCAAGTATGCCAGGCCGACGTTTTGGGGGTTTTCATCGACAAGGTAAGACCTATCCATGGGTTAAATAATTCCTATAAAGCATTCTGGTATGGTCCCTGGATCGGCTTAGATTTTAATGTAAAGGTCGAATACTGTGCCTATATTTTTGGCGGATTTGAGTGGCACCTGGCAAGTTATAGAGGAAATGGCCACTGGAACTTAAGTGTTGATTCTCCCAAATTTAGTCAAAAGGCTTATGGGCATGGTTATATAGCTATCTTAGGTGGCAATTGGGAAATTTGGAAAAACATTTCCATCGGGATTGTAGGACATTATCGCCGCTTTCAGACACACCATGGAAGGCAGTCAAGAAGAGTATTTACTGACACTTGCGCAATCTATATCTCGACTCGCTTCAATCAGGTAAAGTGGGCCTCTTACGATGTTTCGGCGACTTTAGGATGGCGCTTCTAGGGGGTATTCGTGCCTCTTTTGCCTGATTTCTTAAAACGCTTTCACAGCCAAATCAGACAAGAAGATTGTCAACTTTCAGGAAATGCAATAGTCTTTTCAAGAGAGACATATCAGGTCCTCGTCACCGATCCGAAAACAAAGGAAGAAATATGGGTTTTTCTACAACTTGATTCCGACGGCAGGTTAAAAGACACATTTTGTTCTTGTGATGCAGGGGACAATAAAAAAGGGTGCATCCATCAGGCTATTGCCTATCTGTCGATATATGGTAATCATTCTCAAGCGTTGCATCTTCGCTTCCATCGTTCCTTGTGGCACAAACTATGTTTTTCATTCGCTTCAGAAATGGACGATTTATTGAATACTCAATTCCATTGCGAGGGAAAAAAAGAATATTCTTGGCTGGACAAAGGAAATCTTCATTTTTCCATGACGCTTAAAACACCGGACAGTCAAGAGAAATTAAAAAAAATATTATTTGAAAGAGAAGAGGCTACGGAAGAAACTTCCCTGAAATTTTCTAATCTGTCGGATAAGGAATTATCGATGTGGGAAAGGGGCGAGCCCTCTCTGCGGTTGTCCTATGAGCTGTCGGTCTGGAGTGATTTGGCTAAGTACCTGCTCTCTTTGCAGGAATTAAAATTGCCTTATACCATTAAGTTTACGGAGATAAACCATAAATTGCCGTCAGAGCTATCGGTCGATTTTCCCGAAATTGCATTACGCTGGACGCTTTGTGAAAAAATCTTAACGGCAATCATTCCCTCCCTGTCCACTGTTCACTCTCCATTACGGGTATATTATCAATCGAAAAAAGGGGTCGAAAAAATTACTTATGATGCAGAGCACCGGAGGTTTGTTCCCATTTTTCACCAGGAGACGAAAGAGGTTAAGGGAATGCCGGTCGGTCATTGGACTTATGTTCCAGGGGTCGGTTTTTATTCTGAAAAACATCATGACAAATTGGCTGAAATCGATCTTAATGATGTTGCTGAAAGCTTAAAGAATCATGAAACGATTAAAACGCTTTTGACCGGAACCGAGATACATGATACTCCGGTTACCCTCTCATACCATCTTTTTTTTGATAAAGAGATAAATCTTCATATTGAAGGTTATCTAATGATTCCAGGGGACGTTGATCAGGTGTTTGGTTCATGGGTGTATCATCAAAAATTGGGTTTTTATCAGGTCAAGGAGCTATACTTTGATTCTGTCAATACCATCATACCGGCTTTGAAGCTTTCTGACTTCATCACACGCCATCGCGCATGGTTGAACATGCAGGAGGGGTTTAATGTTCATATCAGGCCGGTCGAAGCAGACCTTGTCTACACGTTAAGTCAGGCGGGAGAGATCTCCTTTTCACGTCAATTGCCCTTTGACGAAAGGGCAAAAAGCCTTGAATTTGATGACTGGGTTTATGTTGAAGGGGATGGCTTTTTTTCTAAAACCCTCATGCAGACCAATTTACCATTAAATCCAGGCGAGAAAATCCCTGAGGCGGAGATTCCTGACTTTATCCGTAAAAATAAAGAGGAATTGCAACTCGTCGATCATTTTTTTAGTAAAATTTGTCCTTTTGCTCAATCAAGCGTTAGCATTGTGGTCTTAGAACCTCAAAAAATTCAAATCATACCGCATTATCAACTGGTACCCGAATATCAGAATAAGGTTTACCGTTTTTTTGGCGATTTTGTTTATGTGGAATCGGAAGGGTTCCATGAACTGCCTTCCTCTCTTCGTTTGCCTGAACGTTTTTCCCATGAGGTGACGATAGAAGGTAAAGATGTCTCTGCATTTATTCAAAATGATTTACATGCACTATTGCCAAAACTTAAAGAGATAGATCCGCGCTTAAAGAAGATCAGCGGGCATCTCGTGGTACAAGACATTGCTTACGGCTCGCGGGGGGAAACTAAAGACTATACATTGGATTTGGATTACAAGACTGATCTTGGATCTTTATCGATTGCAGCCCTTTGGAGGGCATATAAAGCAGGGGAACGTTATTTTTGCAGCGGGGCAGGCTTAATCGATTTTGAAGAGAAACAATTTGCATGGCTGCATGCCATACATAAAAAGCAGATCGATTTGCAAAAAGATACCATCACATTGTCGAGTATAGAGATATTGAGGCTGAACGCCTCAAATGAAATCGAGGTTCCATTATGTAAAAATCCGGCTCAGGAAAAAGCCTGGAAATTATTTCATGAACTGATCGAATTAAAAACGCCGGAAGATCCGGATATTTCCGGTTTGCAAAGCCATTTGCGTCCATACCAGGAAGCGGGAGTCAAATGGTTATGGTTTTTATATAACCATGGGTTATCCGGACTTTTATGTGATGACATGGGGCTCGGAAAGACACATCAGGCCATGGCGTTGCTTCAATCAAGTATCAATAAGCGTAAGAAAATCCAGGATGCACAAAAAAAACATTTTTTAGTCGTCTGCCCAACCTCTGTCATTTACCATTGGCAAGAAAAATTAAGAGAATTTCTCCCAACCTTGCGTGTATGGACCTTTTATGGAAGTAATCGCAGTTTAGACCAATTTTATGAGAAAAACGATCTTTTGCTGACTTCTTATGGGATATGGCGCAAAGAGGCGCATCTGTTAAGCCAATACCAATTCGATATCGCTATATTTGATGAATTGCAAATTGCCAAAAATCAATCCAGCCGTATCTATAAAACTTTATTAAACGCAAAAGCAAATATGCGTTTAGGGATGACGGGAACTCCCATTGAAAATTACTTGCGCGAACTTAAAAGCCTGTTTGATCTGATATTGCCCACCTATTTCCCGCACGATCAGGATTTTCGTAAATTTTTTATCCATCCTATTGAAAAAGAAGGTAATCGCGAACGAAAGGCACTGTTGTCGCAATTGATCAAACCCTTTGTGCTTAGGCGTAAAAAAGAAGATGTCTTACTCGATTTACCGGAAAAAACGGAAGAAATTGCTCATTGCGAGCTTTCTGTCGATCAGCGCGTGCTGTATGAAAATCTTTTATCATCTTCTAAGGATCGGCTTTTAAAAGAGTTACAGGACAATTCCAATCCCGTGCCTTACATCCATGTATTTGCTTTACTTGCCCATTTAAAGCAAATTTGCGACCATCCGGCAGTTTATCTCAAGCTTCCGGAGAAATATAAGGAATTTTCATCAGGAAAATGGGACTTGTTTATTGAACTTTTGGAAGAATCAAGAGAGAGCGGTCAGAAAGTTGTCGTCTTTTCACAGTATCTGGCAATGCTGGACATTATCGAAAGTTATTTAAGGGAAAAGAAGATCGGTTATGCCACGATCCGCGGAGCGACAATAGACCGCAAGGGCGCTCTTGAAAAGTTTAATAAAGACCCGGCTTGCGAAGTGTTCGTCGCCTCATTGCAGGCTGCAGGGCTTGGGATCGACTTGACCGCAGCTTCGGTCGTCATTCATATGGACCGCTGGTGGAATGCCGCCCGGGAGGACCAGGCAACCGGGCGTGTCCATAGAATTGGGCAAACAAGAGGTGTGATGGTATTTAAACTGATGACAAAAGGGACTTTAGAGGAAAATATCGACGTAATTATTGCAAAAAAGAGGCGTCTAATGGAAGATATCATTGGCGTGGACGACTCCCAAGTTCTCAAGCAGTTTTCCCGCGATGAGATCATTGCTCTTTTGCAAATGAAATAAATGCTGTAAAATTCTTTTATGTCCGGACGAAAAGGGAAGATTTTTTACAAATTCCAGATCATGCCATTCAAATGGGTAAGGCGAAGATGACTTAAGGGACAGATGATTCTCCTGCACGTGAAAAAGATGAGGGTAAAGCTCTGCCCGGTATTTAGTAAAGGAATGTTTGACTTGGGGGAAAGCACAATTCCATGCGATTTGATCCCCGAAATGGGAGATTAACTTATGAGTCAATTGTTCGACACTGACTTTTGGAGAATTAAGTTCAAAATAGGGAAATTCGTAAAGATCTGCCATGATAGTGCCCTTATTCCCTTTGGTAAGGCATATTTTACGGTCTTTAACTAGAATGGCAACGGCCCGGTAGAGTTGAATTGCAACGGCCTTCTGAGGCTTTATGGGCAATTGATCGGCAATCCCCCGTAAATGGGCTTTGCAGCTTAAGTTTAATGGGCATTGCATGCATTTGGGTTTACGTCCACAGATCGTTGCGCCAAGTTCGATCAAAGCTTCGCTGATAATCCATGGTTCTTTATGGGGCAGCAGATCTTGCGTCATGGAACGGATCTGTTTTATGGTCTTTGTCTTGGAGATATCCTCTTCAATGGCATTGTAGCGGGATAAAACGCGAAGGACATTGCCATCAACAGCCGGTATTCGTTGATGAAAAGCAAAATTCAATATCGCCCCTATTGTATAGGGTCCAAGGCCTTTAATTTTACTTAACCCCTCCTCTGAATCGGGAAATTTTCCGTTGAGCTCGGCCGCAATATATTTGGCACCGGCATGAAGTTGACGCGCTCTTGAATAATAACCCAGCCCCTCCCAGGCTTTCAATACTTCGTTTAAGGATGCATCTGCTAATTGTTGGACCGTCGGAAATTGTTCCATCCATCTTTGAAAATAGGAGATGACAACAGCAACCCTTGTCTGTTGCAGCATGATTTCGGAAACCCAGATGGCATAAGGGTCATTCGTTTGCCGCCAGGGAAGCTCGCGCCTCTCGGCTAAAAACCAGTCCTTTAATTCAAGCAGATCGCGTGTTTTCATAAGGAAATGATACGCATTTTTGATATAAAGATAAAGATTAACGCGATGGGCGAGTTTTAAAACACAGAGGCAAGAGAGATACACAGAGAGAACTTTCTTTACTGCTGAATGCAAAAAAGAAAAGCACTTGTTTTTATCGCATCGCGAAAAATAGTTTCTTAAAGCCAAGACAACCTTATTAACTTTTTCTCTGTGTATCTCTGTGCCTCTGTGTTTAATTTTTTTAGGGAAACTCGCACCCCAAGTTATTTATAGACACCGCGAAGCAGTTGGGTAACTGGCTACTTTGTAAAAACTTGCCCATCGCGTGGATTATTGAACCGGAATCCAACGGTTACGTGCCCCTCTCATTTTGCCCTTCCGTTCGCTTGTTAATTTATCTGCTGAAGGCTTAAGTTGTGCCGGTTTAGCCGGAGCATGTTTATTGACATATTCGTTCAGTGCCTTATAAGCTTTGCCATAATCCTTGACTACATCGTGAGATAAACGATCATTTTGAGAAAAAAATTTTTCGACATTAATATTGATCTTGGCCCCTTTTTCCCTTAAAGAATTGATTTCAAAATCGAGATCGCGACTCAATTGAGCAATTTTATTGAAAATAGATTTGACATCATTCCCTTTACCCAATTCTTTTTTTTGAATTTCAGCATTTGCTTCCGATCTTTTTTTAAAAAATTTCGAAACGGGTTCCATCGGTGTTGATTTTTTTACCGGTCCTGCCGATGGATTCTGTGGAGCGGGGGATTTATTTGCAGCCATAATTCACCTTTAATTTAAGTTGACGTCCTGCTCTATAATTAATTATAAACAAAATATTTTATTTTTATCAAATATAAGTTTTAAAACAAAAACAAAAAGACAATAGGGACGCCAATTAAGGACACTAACGATTAGTTCTTAATTTCGTTAGTGTCCTTAATTGGCGTCCCTATTGTCCTTATTGTCTTTATTGTCCTTATTCTTAGCGCGTTATATTTTACTACGATTACCTTGTTTAAAAGGCATAAATAGCTTCCAATTCAAATTTCGAATAGGTGTGCCTGCCGCCAATTTTTGGATCGGCAGCTTTTGAATACTCCACGATCGTGTCGAGTGTGATATCATCGGTAAAGCCATACAGGCCCTCCACTCTCCATCCTTTGAAGTTGGTCTCTCCCCGTCTGGAACAGCTTGTCACGCTTTCATCCAGGACGTTGCCCCGGCAAATACCACTGCAGTCTTGCTCGGGCATTGCGTATGCTTCTACATATTGGTATTGGACCTCTAAGGCCCAATCGCCTTCTTTGCGCACTTTACCGATGAGCATACCGACATACCAACCAAGATTTTGCAATGTTTTTCGGTCACATGTCCCGGGTGCTCCCGGGATGATCATTCTGGGAGCTGCATGGTTGATCAGGAATGCACCATAGAATTTGACCGGTTTTGAAAGACAGGCAAAGGTGTCCGGGGGTAAATTATAGATCAATGTGAACTGAGAGTTAATACTTCTGAAGGCTATAGGATTGCGCTGAAAGCAGCGGTTTCTTCCATGTTTTTCCCAGTCGATGATCGAATAGATGAAATCAAAATTGGAATGGGCAATGCTTAAGAAACCCAATTCCACTATCCAGGCAAAATGGTTGACCCGTTCGTCCACCAGGAATCCGGCCGTGTGGATATACCAGTCAAAGTAGGGAGTAACCGTATCATATTTGAAAAGCAGACCATCAAACCTGCTTAAAAATTGGATGTTGGATGTAAATACGTTATACAAATTACCGCGGCGTCCAAGTTCCACATCGAATCTCGAATCATCATCGAGATAGAAGTTATAACCAAAGTAGGCTTTTTTTAAGTGCAGGTCGTTATCGCGGCCGCTTCCATGGTATCCGTCAGGGTCGCCGAAGCATACTTTGGACCTCTTAAGACAGCAGTCTTTACAGTTAGGTTCCAAGTCATTTTGGTTCGCAGGGAAGCATGGGTGGTCATTATCATCGACCCCTGCCGGGTTGTCATACCGGACATGGGCAACAGCCCAGGAGCGTTCGTAGATGCAATTGAAATAGAGGTTGCATTCGATATCAAAATCATTTCGGGAAATGGGAAGGCCTTTTGCATTGACAGAACCGCGGCCGCGCATCTTTTTACCGCAGCATGTTTCATTCAAATGACGCCATTCTGTACGAACATCGCCGCTAATGACAAGATTTGATTTTCTTTCGATCAAATCCTTTATCCGTCTCGATTTTAAAAAATCTCGTAAAGCATCAAAGTCCCGTTCGTTTAATTCTTCGTGGAAATTGGAATTTCCATCCTGTTCATCGGCAAATGCTTGACTGGTCATCAGGTAGCTAGCTGTTATTGCCAAAAACAGCATATGCTTCAAAAGTTTCATCGTATTTCTCCATGATTTTACAGATTACTTGTACTCAATATCGGCAAGGAAAGGAGGTGGAAATTGTATAAACAGTTATGAAACAATTGTTTATATCAAGATATACCCATGGCAATTATATAGTTCAAATGGTTTGAAAATATAGATTTCGCTGTTCTATTCCTTAAGGTTGAAATGAAATACATAGAAGGATTTAACTCATTTATGAATTATTGTCAAATGAATAATCCTAAGAAGAGGGGAGTCAAATAATCTTCCGGCATTCTGATCTAAAAATCAGAATGCCGGATACTCATGGGTTTAATATGGAGAGACGTAGTAATAATTGTTAGAGTAACCATCTGAAGGATAATAATAGTTTGGGTAGTAATTATCATAGTTGTAATAGGGGCCAATTCCAACGCCGCCATACCAGCCATCCCATCCACCATCCCATCCGCCACCCCAGCCATGGCCATGCCATCCATCACCATGCCATCCATGGCCTCCCCAATCTCCATGGCCTCCCCAGCCTCCGCCACCATGACCTCCCCAGCCTCCGCCACCATGGCCTCCCCAGCCTCCGCCGCCGCCATGGCCTCCGCCACCGCCATGGCCGCCGCCTCTGGCAATGAGCTCATCATCCGGTTTATCTTGCTGAACCTGGTTATATTGCTGAACCTGCTTAGTTTGCTGCATTTGTGCATCATCAGCAACAACTGGAGTGCAGAGAATAAAAGCGGTGAAAGAAGTAAAAGCACCTACGCATAGATAACGATTAAAAATAGACATAATCCCTCCATATATTTATAGACCGTGTATTTAGGATTAAAAAATAATTTTAATTATTTGTCTATCTGTAATCGTCTTCTCTTTCGGATAACAGATCGACAATTTCAGACGAAGTGGTTTGAATTTCGAGAACAAAGCCTTCGATACGGCTGATGATATAGTTATAAGCGATTATCGATGGAATGGCAACGCTTAGGCCGGCTGCGGTGGTGATGAGGGCATATTCCATCGCTTCTCCAATTCTGGATGCTGAAATGTCGACAAGGCCGCTGATGCGCATTTCTGAAAAAGCCTGAATAAATCCAAGTACTGTTCCCAACAGGCCAATTAAAGGGGCAATGTAGGCGATAATTGACAAAATTTTAGCGTTCTTTTCCAGTTTTGCGATTTCGATCAGACCGGCTGTCTCCATAGCACTTTCAATTTTTTCTTTAATCCGGTTATGTTTAAGGAGTCCCGCTTTGATAATGTTGGCGATGGTTCCACCCGTTGTTTCACAGATGCCTATTGCTTCAACAAGGTTGCCCTCTTTAATACTTTTTCTTATATTAACAATAAATGAATTTGTATCGATTTCTGATTTTTTTAATTGGATTAACCGTTCGATAAAGATGGCAAAACTTAAAATAGAGCAAATTCCAATAATGATCAGGATAATGTTCCAATTGGAATCAGTGAAAATGTTGGCTAATGTTAAATGATCAGAAAGAAAAATAGTCATGCTCCTTCTCCAGTTGTTGTTTTGCTTTTATTGCCCATTCCCCCTTTTTTTGCGCAAGGGATTCGAGTTGTTTGCGGGCCAATTCGGGACGATGATCAAGAGTGTAAAGATTGGCTCGCATAAACATAGCTTTCAGGCGTAAGTGAGAGATTGTCTCATCGTTGACCACCTTCGATAATGTCAAAATGGCTAAATCATACTGCATTAAACCACTATAGCAAAGACTGATCTGAATCCATAGATCCAATTTCTGATCTGTCGAAAGAAGGTCTTTCCCGGTCGTGTCAGCTAATTGGAACAATTCCAACGACTTTGCGAAATCTTTTTGCTTGAGGGCAATGAGGCCCTTTTCGAACAGGCTTAAGGAAAGATAATAGGAACGGGTGGCTGTATACTTTGCGATCATTTGAGATAGTATCTGATCTGCAGCAGGATCATTTCCTTGAGCTAAATAGCTTTTGGCAAGTTCATACAGACTTTCCTGATAAATTAACGGGTAAGGGGATTCTTGCCACAGCACAGCAGTATATTTATTTGCCGGGTCCTGAAAATCGTCGACGATTTTCTTAAATACTTCCGTTGCATAGTTTAAATAAATTTGCCGTTTGGCCCCTTGCGATTCATTGGCAATGGTCAAATTTGCCTTGGCCCTCTCCAGGGTACTGCGATAACGGACAGATATATAGTAATTGAACAGCGACGATGAAATTTTTGTTCCCTCCTTTGCATAGAGATCAAAAAGTGTTTCTGCTTCCTGAAAATAATCGATGGCTAAGGTGAGGTTTTTTTTGCTGATCCATTTTCCTGTTGGAGACTTGCGATTGAGCCTGCTGTTAAGTCCAGCCAAGAAATTAGCTTCAATTAAGAAGGGTGTTGCGGGAAAATGAGAAGAAAAATGTTGTAAATGCCGGATGGCTTGTTTATCCCCCTGAAGATATTCCTGGTAGGAATAATAAAGAAAATAACTTTCCGGGGCAAATGGAGATTGAGGATATGATTCAAAAATCTGCGAGAGATACTTTTTCCTCAAAGCAGGGTCTTCATCCAGGTATGCCGAACTTTTGGCCGCAAAAAATAAGCTTTCGGCGCATAATGGGGAATCGGGAAAGCTGTCAGTTAATTGTAAATATACCGATTTGGCGGCTGAATAGTTTTTGGCAAGGTAATGGCTGTCCGCTAAGCATTTGAGGGCGACGGGCCCAAATTGTTGTTTCATTGCTGCAGCTGC
>JABDCW010000002.1:92194-92313 GCA_013287905.1 Chlamydiota bacterium
GAGCGTGCAGCAATGTCAGGCAAACCTTGTTTTAAAGAAAAAAAACCGTGAAGGTATAAAATTTCATCCTGATCCTTTGTTGCTTCCCAGAAGCTTGAATCCATGAGCTTCTCTAAAAT
>JABDCW010000003.1 GCA_013287905.1 Chlamydiota bacterium
TAACCTGTGTGCTTCTTCTCACTGCACTTTTCTTTCCCCTGTTGCAGGGTAACGAAGACCCTAAAATATGTCTGACGATGATAGTAAGAAATGAGGAAAAGAACATCGAGAGGTGTCTGGACAGCGTAAGAAATTATGTGGACTGCATGGTGCTATGCGACACAGGATCGGATGATAACACCGTAAAAATTATCCAGGAATATATGCAAAAGCATAAAATTCCTGGAAAGATCTATCATCATGAATGGAAAAATTTTGGGACTAACCGAACGCTTTCTGCCGAGGCGGCAAAAAAAGCGCTTGCCAGTCTTAAATTTCCTTTAGAAAGCACCTATCTGCTTTTCATCGATGCCGACATGATTCTGCAGGTAGATCCCTCCTTTAGCAAATCATCGCTTCAGGTGGACACCTATTATGTACTGCAAAAAGAAAGTTCCCTCGCATACTATAATATCCGCCTTGTGCGCGCCTCCCTGCCCTGGAAAGCACTAGGCGTGACGCATGAATATTGGTCCTGTGATGCACCCAGCCGTGAGGATTATCTAAAAACATTGACTATCGATGACCGGGCTGATGGAGGGTGCAAATCAGATAAGTTTGAAAGAGATGTCAGATTGTTACTCGCAGGCCTGGAAGAAGAGCCGGAAAATGAACGTTACATGTTTTATCTGGCCCAATCTTATCTATGTTCCGGGCGCCATGAAGAGGCAATCAAATGGTACAATAAGCGCATCGCGAAAGGGGGATGGATCGAAGAGCTTTGGTATTCGCGATTTATGATAGGAGAATGTTATGAATCTTTGGGACAGTGGGAAAAAGCTTTAGAATACTACCTGGATGCCTACCAAATGAACCCGGAACGTGCAGAAACCCTCTATCAGATTGCAAAGCATTACCGGTTGAACAACAAACACAATTTGGCCTACCTGTTTGCACTCGAAGGTTCCCATATCCCTTATCCTCAACAACAAAGATTGAATATTTCCCATCAGATATACAACTATCTGTTCGATGAAGAGATCTCCATCTCCGCTTATTATACCCCGCATAAAAAAGAGGGCTATGCTGCGACCAACCGGCTTATGTTAAAAAAAGACGTTCCCTATCATACCAAGGAACAGGCGTATAAAAACATGCTTTTCTACATCCCTCAATTGGAAGGGGCAAAGTACAAACCGATCGACATCGATCTTCCCCTTATTCACGAAGGGCTGGCCTCGCATTATAATCCTATGAACCCTTCGATCAGAAAGACAAAAAATGGGTATGAAGCGATCTGCCGCACAGTCAATTACCTGCAAATAGGGGCCAAGTACTTTCAATCGCTGGATCTGCTTGCCCCTGATTTTACAGCAAATACAAGGAACTTTCTTCTGGATTATGATCGCGATTTACATCTGCTGTCTCAAAAGGAAATTGTGGAAAAATTACCTAGAGTGCAATTTAAGTCCAATGTGGAAGGGCTTGAAGACTGCCGCATGTTTGAATATAAAGGCTCAACCTGGTTCTCTTGCACCACCTCAGATACTAACCCGACAGGACAGCGTCAAATATCTTTGTGCAAATTGGAAGATGCGCGCACATCTTCTACAATTCATGTCGAATTGCTTAAACCTTTATATGGCCCTGACCCCAACCGCTGTGAAAAAAATTGGCTGCCTTTTGTTAAAAACAACGAATTGTACTTCATCTATTCCTATAGTCCATTAACTATCTATCAACTGCAGATGACTTCAGCAACTGATCATGCGATATTCCAACTCCGGCTATGCGACAGTGCATCAACTCATGATCTTTCGAGATTTTCAGGTTCTTCATCGCCTATGGAATTCGATGACGGGTACCTGTTTCTTGTCCATGAAACCATTTATGATGATGTTCAGCGTAATTATATGCACCGTTTTGTCTATATGGATCCCGAATTTAACATTACAAAAGCATCAAAACCTTTTATATTCCTCCATAAAGGAATTGAATATTGTTGCGGAATGACTATTGACCATTCGGGGAAAAATCTGATCATGGCAGTGGGCATCGAAGATCGCGAGGCATATCTTTGTACAGTCGATTTAAAAGTAGTGCGAAAGATGCTCGAGCCGCTTCCTTAATTTTACCAGTTCCAGAGAAACATATTGTGTTTGTCCACCACAATCATTTCACGCCTTCTGACGGGCTGAAACTGGATGGAACAGGCATCTGCGTCCCCTTTGCAATGAAAAGGAAAGGTTAAAGTGATCTCTCCTTGAACCCTTGTCCTGTAGTGGCAATCATACGTTGCCATGACGCTGAAGCTCAACCAACGGCAAGGATTCACAGTGATTCTATACTCTGAACCAAGAATATCGCGTCCGCAGGCTTTTCTCTTATAATAGTAGCCTCCAATGGCAAAATAGATGTCGGTACAGCAAATTCTCGCAGCACGCATTTCCGCTTCAAAATCTACACCTTTAAGGCTGTCGACAAATCTTTCCTTGATAAGAAAGCGTTCCCCTGAATATTTTGCACAGTAGTCTGAGGACAAAAGCCGCGATTTTTTTCCAACAGGCAAGTAGGCGTTAAACCGGAAATTGATACAAGGCCCTAAACTTTCAAGCCCAATTCCTAACTGATTGAAAGAACGATGATAGACATTTCTATAATCGTAATATATGTTCGCCCCGAAAACATATTTTGTACAACGAGGTGCGACACGCAAACCTATTCCTGCATTAACGGCATTCTGAGCGCTTTCTCCAAACCCATGGTATCTTAAGTCTGCAAAGGGATATAAATTTCGATAATTACAAGGGAAAGAAAATGCCTCCAAAGTCGTGTAGCTGATCTTATCTCCAATCGTCTCCCCTTCATTCCTGCGGACCTGCAAAAAATAAAGATCACTGCTTACTTCCTCAGCGGCATATGGCTGTTCCAAAATGAATGATTCTTCTGCAAAGGGGATCTCTTCTTCAGGATAGTTCAAGGACCCGGCTGCATTTACAGTCGCCTCCAATATCAGAAAAAAATAAATACACAAAGAACGGTTGTTCATATTGTTACGCAAAATAGCACCTGTAATTTTCCTTACTTTAAAAGTAAAAGATTAAAATTAAAATCAAAATTTTAAAAAAGATGGCATTAAATTCACGATTCTAGTATACCAGGTTCTTTTATAAGGAGAGACACATGTTTAGAAAGATCGTTGATTTATTTTTTTCGTTACTGATGTTTGCTTTACCTGTTTTCGGATACCAATCCGATTTTGTTACCTACGACTGGTTTTGCGAGCAAGCCTCGACTACATCGTATATGGATCATATCCCTCACTGGAGACGGTTATTTAATACAATAAAGGTTCGGGGCATGCTGGAATGTGGTTGTGGATACTCTTCAGCCTATTTTATGGACAATGTTGACAATTTGATCTCCATTGAATACATCACACCTGGATATGGAGACCATTGGTATCAGATATGCAAATCTCTTTATTCGGACAGGCCGAACTGGATCCCGATGACCTATAACGCCGATTACCGGAGCAATGGCTTTAATAATGCCTGCGCATATCAGTGTGCTATGCATAAAGATTATGCATTAATCGATAATATCTATTTAATCGAATTGGATAGGCATTTTAAAGAACAGATCAAAAATGCCAATGACAGAGGCTGTCCTATCGATGTCGCATTTGTTGATCCTGGAGTATATGTCAGAGGAGACATGGTCAAATTGCTGCTGGCCAACAATATACCCGTCGTAGCTGCCCATGATACGGCAAGCGATTATGGGACAAAGGAAAAAGAAAATCTCTATGGCTGGAATAAAGTGATCACACCTGCCAATTATGTAAAGATTTACATCCCTTACGGCCAAGGAACGACGTTTTGGATACATGAGCGGCTGCCGTCTGTCATCGCCTCCATGCTTGGCTACAGGGATGCAATCGTTCAAATGCAAGATGAGGGTGGCGTCACTTGGCAGGAGTTAACTGCTATTGCTGATATGCCGCAATTTTTGCCGAATAACTGATATATACCGAAGGTGATTCAAAAGTTGGTTTTTGAATCACGTTCGGTATACGCTTTCATAATAAATTTAACAGGATTTGCAGGATCGCCCTTAGCGGCAGGATAGAAAAAAGATCTATGCATATCCTGCCGCTAAAGGCGATCCTGCAAATCCTGTTAAATTTATTTTGTATTTAAAATCCCTGACGATCGAAAAATATCTCTTGCAAAATAAAAACAAAAGAATTATTCATTAGTGTACCAGTTGAGCGATTTTTGCTTTTGACTCTCCCAAAATGAATTTGGGAAGCAATGCAGAAATGCCCGGCAGGGGTCTTTCACAAAAATCAACCAAATTATAATACCGTGAAAAAGAACAATAAATGCAAAGGCAACTTCATCGTCAAAAATGATAGGGGATTGCATACCCGTCCTTCAACAGAAATTGTCAAATGTACAGGTAAATTTAAATCCGAAATCCATCTCATTTACCAGAAAAACCACATTAATGCAAAATCAATATTAGGCGTTCTCATGCTGGCCGCCACAAAGGGTGCAAAAATAAACATAGAAGCCGAAGGCGTTGATGCCCAGGAAGCGATCAAAGCTCTGATCGAACTTGCCAACAACCAATTCAATATTCACTATTAGGGACGCACCCTAGAACCTCTCTTGCACTTCTTTAAAACAAAAGATACACCGCAATACCTGCAAAGTATCCTGCGATGGCGGCTAAGCTTATACGCCTCACGTACCAAAAGAAATCCACTTTCTCAAGTCCCATAAACATTACCCCGGCAGCTGAACCGATGATCAAAATACTTCCGCCGGTCCCTGCGCAAAAGGCAATGAGCTGCCAAAAGGAATGATCCGGCGGATATTGCTCCAAAGTATACATTCCCATCGTACCGGCAACCAATGGCACGTTATCGACAACAGCAGATGCTAAACCAATGACAGTGGCAATGATCACATCATTGCCAATATAGGCGTTCAATACGTTGGCAAGCTGTATCAATAAACCGGCAGAGTCCAGGGCCGCAATGGCAAGTAAAATTCCAAGAAAGAACAAAAGACTCGACAGTTCCAGACGTGCAAACACTTGAGTCATGCGCAAGTGGGCCCGGTCCTGCTGATCTTTATGAGCAATATCTGAAAAAATCCAAAGGATGGACAGTCCGAGGAATACCCCCATAAATGGAGGCATGCCGGTCAATATCTTAAATATAGGGACAAAGATCAATGCACCGAGCCCTAAAAAAAAGATCGCGCTCCCCATCGGTTCTGTACTTTGTTCCCGGTCCGGTATTTGGGGAATGTTGTTCTCTTTTAACATATAGGAAAGAATAAACACCGATGCTACGCAAGAGACGATACTTGGCGCGAATAAATGGCTCATAATCGATAGCGTGGACACTTGCCCGCCTATCCATAACATTGTCGTTGTGACGTCGCCAATCGGGGTCCATGCGCCTCCTGCATTGGCAGCAATGACCACTGCGCCCCCGATCAATAACCGGTCCTCATCTTTAGGAAGTAGTTTTTGAAGTAAGCTGATCATCACAATCGTTGTTGTCAAGTTATCCAACACAGCAGATAAAAAAAATGTCAGAAAACTCATGATCCATAAAAAACTTTTTTTGGACCCGATCTGTATAATATTGGAAATGAGTCTAAAGCCTTTATGAAGGCTGATCAATTCGACGATAGCCAATGCTCCCATAAGAAAAAGAACAATTTGACTGATGTAAGAAACATGTTCATTAAGGCAGGAAGTTGGATTTTCGCAAATGACCGTTGGTGAGGCAAATAAAATGGTCCAGCAAAGGACCCCTGTCAATAATGCAACTGTTGCTTTATCGATTCTTACAACATGTTCTATTGCAATGAATGTATACCCGGCAAGAAAGACAAATATTAGCGATAAAGAATAAAAATCTAATGATCCCATCGTCACCTCCTACGCATTCTTTCAACAATCGAACAAATCAGGTTAACAGCCTGTTCAATCTCTCCTTCAGTAGTGAAACGGCTTAACGAAAACCGGATGGAAGAGAGGACGATTTGGCTCGGCAATCCCATGTTTACGAGAATCCGCGACGGTTCGCTTGCGCCGGAGGAACAGGCAGATCCGTGACTCGCACTTAAACCTGCATTGTCAAGCGCAATTAATAGACTTTCCCCATCTATTCCTGAAAAAGCTAAATTACTGACATTAGCCGTTCTTGGACCATCTCCATTTATAAATACATCCGGCAATCTTTGTAAAATAATTTTTTCAAACTGGTCGCGCAGCTGCATCATCCGTTCACTCGCTTCTGTTAAATTACTTTTAAGCAATTCAAAAGCCTTGGCAAGGGCAAGAATCCCTAGCATATTTTCGGTTCCGGAACGTCTGCCATATTCCTGTTCGCCCCCTGTGATTATTGGCTGAAGCTTAAAGCCCGACCTGATAAATAGCACGCCGGTGCCCTGAGGAGCATGAATTTTATGACCGCTAAAACTCATTGCCGAAATCCCTTTATGGATCGTGAATGGCTCCTTGCCTAACAGAGCAACCCCATCGACAAAAAAAGGGATGCGATGCTGGTCGGCTATTTTAGCAATGGCTTCAATATCTGTTTTTACGCCAGTTTCGTTGTTGACAGCCATAAGAGCAATTAAGGAGGTATTTGGACGAATGGCCTCTTTAACCGCCTGAGGCGATACTGCTCCTATAGTCCCGGGGAGTAAATAGGTGACGGATGTTCCCGACTTTTCTAATATTTGGGCTGTGGAATAGACACATGCATGTTCAACTGCCGATGTGATTAAATGACCGTCAGGTTTTTCGGCAAAAACCCCGCGTAACACCATATTCGCATTTTCCGTCCCGCCGGAAGTAAAGACCAGTTCTGCCGGTTTGACACGCAAATAATGCGCAATGGAATCTCTTGCCCGAAAAAGCTCGGACTTCGCTTCTTTTCCAAATGAATGGATACTGGAGGGGTTGCCCATTTTTAATTGAAGGGACGAAATAAGTAAATCGCGTACAGCAGGGTCTAGAAATGTACTTCCATTATTATCCAGGTATATTTTCTGATTCATCAAGGTCTTCTATTTTTATAAGCAAGACAGTAATATTATCGCGGCCGCCTTTACGATTAGCCGTAGCAATTAACGCATCGACAGCCTGGGATACTTTACCATTTTTCGTCAAAATATCGATAATATCATTCGTAGAGAGCAAGTCCGAAAGGCCGTCGGAACACATCAAATAATAATCGTTAGGCAGAAGATCTGCAATGGCTATTGATGGATCGATTTTGTGTTCTGTCCCTATCGCCTTAGTGATCACATTTTTGTATTGAAAATCAGCAATTTCTTCCTGATTGATCCCGCCCTGATCGACAAGGTCGGATAAAAGGGAATGATCTTTGGTCAATTGGACTAACTGACCGGCACGCAACCGGTAAATACGGCTATCACCGACATGGGCATAGACAATGCCTTCGGGGTGAAATTGCATACAACAAAGAGTCGTGCCCATTCCGCGGTATTCAGGATTGAGTTTGCTCAACTTAAAAGTCAGGGTATTTGCGTGGCGAATGGCTTTACGCAACAACTCTCCGATTTCCTTTAATGTCATTTTTTGATATTCGGAGGCATTTTTTTTTGACATGGTCCGGCACAGGTCATCGATCGCATTGCGCGCAGCCACTTCACCTGCCTGATGCCCTCCCATTCCATCTGCAATGGCAAAAAAATTAACCTCTGGAAGCTGCACCCAAACATCTTCATTGTTTTGACGGACTAAGCCGATATCAGAACGACCAGATACCAAAAGCTTGTGCAACATTGTTTCGGAAACCATGATTAAAAGTATATCCTCAAATAATTCAATATAACATATAACTCAATTCTTATCTAATCATTCATTATAATACAAGAAAATTTTTCAATCTAAATGGCCTTGTTGCATAAATGCCTTAATTGGTTATTGGCTAGCGAGACCTAACGTTATCCAAAAGCGTCCTACTGAACGTCCCAGAAATAAGAATTACACCGAGAAGACTGAGGCACTGAGTACACTGAGAACATAAAAACCTTATTGTTTTCGCGGATGCGAAAACAATAAGAGCTTTCTTTTTTTTGCGATTAGCAAAAAAAAAGAACTCAGTGTACTCAGCGCCTCAGTCTTCTCGGTGTAATTCTTATTTCCGGTACATTTCATTACGATATTTATGCAACAAGGCCAATCTATATCATCATCAAAATACTGACGCCGTTAAATGTGCCATGCAGGGCAATGGAAGAGAGCAAGGAACACTGTCTTTCCCGAATGAAACCCAAATAGCAAGACAAAACAAATAACGAACCGATAATCCGTAAATTATTCATCCCTTGTGATACAGAAAAATGAAACAGGGAAAAAACAATAGAAGTAATGATAATCGACTTAGTTACCCCTAATAGTCCTTTTAAATATGTTTGTAAAAAGCCACGAAATAACAATTCTTCGATGACCGGTATGATCATGATAACAGCAAAGCTGGTCAGTATCATCGCTTTGGGGTCTGAAATCACTTGCTGAACGCGCTGGACAGCCACTTGCTCGGACGGTTCAACGTTAAAAAACAAAAGGACTATTCCAAGAAACTGCCCGACAACCAATACCCATGGGTAAGCGATAAGCCAAGTTGCAGATCCAATTAGTACATCAACAAATTTCTGAGAAGTTTTACAATAAATTTTTGGCCCGATGATTTGAGTGCGACAAGCAGGAGACAGACCTAGAAAATAACATCCCAATAAAAAAAAAGACAATAAGGCCCCTAAAAACTCCATATAAAAACTTTCTTTATTATTTGCTGTTTCTTTTACAATGACTTGCCATAACTCTTCCACAAACGGCAGCAGGATAAGTTGAGCAAAAAAGAACAGACCAAATGCAATAAACACATGCATTGATCTAAGCTGACCTCTCTTATATGGCGAGTTCTCAAAGGCTTTTGCATAGGGCAACCGATAATATCCACGAGAATAGGCGATCCATGTGATAGCAATACTTACGAAAAGAAAAACCAATAGCGTAAATTCTTCGTTGGGAGGGATCATAATCACCTAATTATAAAGAAATAGAATATGTGGAAAGTTGACGTAACAATTCTCTTTTATCATAGGTGTCATTTTCTATCGAATGGGCCATTTTTGCTGCTGGCGCATATTCCTTTTTTTGAAATAAAAATTTAGCGATATTTGCTCTGTTGCTGTCCTCCAACACACTGGAGCTTAAGCCAAGAGCCTCTGCAAAGGCTTTTAAAGCATCTCCCTTTTTATAAGTCGAATAAAATGGTTCATTTAATAAAATTACACCTTCCTTATAATAACCACGACCAACCAAATGTTTAATGGCGGCTATTATTATATCGTCTTTTTTATAACAACTTTCTAAACCTTGTATAATGGAAACGCCTTCCGGAATGCTTGCATTTTCAATCAATTTAATCGCCTCGTCACATTTTCGGTGCATTTCGACAAGCTTTCTTAAGCGCTGAGCTTCTACACTGATATTTTTTTCTAATAATTTCAAAGCCTGATCGTACTGCTTGTGAACGATAAGCGGCAGTATTTTATCGGATAGCTTGTCTTCCTTAAGCATGCCATTGTTGATATCCGGGCAAGCCGGGGTTAACGGTACACTTGGAGGCATATCCTTGTTCGCTTGTTCCACAGAAGGCTTCATCGCATTTGGTTTACCTTGGGGAAGATCTGACAATTTTTTTAAAAACGCCTCTTTGGCTGCAGAATCGTGGATTACTTCTTTAATGACCTCTGAGGCCATTTCGCAATCATTCTCTTGATAATAATCATCAGCTACTTTAATGAAGAACTTTTCTCTAGTATCTGAATCGTGGATTACTTCTTTTATCCATTTCACAGCTATTTTCCGTTTACCCTCATTGTAGTGGTCATTAGCGCCCCTAATAAAAAATTTGTCTTTAACCTGAGAATTATGAACGACTTGTTTGATGACCGATCCGGCCGTATCCCTCTCGCCGCACAAATAATAGCCTTCAGCAATACAGGGGATCACTGCATCCAATTCCGATGTGATACCGGATAAAATAGTGTTAATTGCCTCATCCGGTTCAAGCGGTACAATACCTGCTTTTGCCGCCTCCTGATACGAATTATATAAGGAATGTATTTCCTTCGATATTTTGTCTATGACGCTTTTCCATTGCCATAAGTTTTGATTATTAATCGGCCTTTCGGGCGGAAAGCGAAGTCCCTGCTTTGCTTGCATGATAGTATCTGTAATATCCTTTCCGCCATCGCCATCGATTGCCAGATCCTTCTTAAGCTTACTTGAAAGTTCCCTTAAATGCTCTAAAGCCTTTTCGATATGCGAATGCATTTCAGTCAAACTGATGAGTGTTTTTGCAGGAGGGGCAGCTCGTGCAGGAGACAGCGGTAAATCGAGCGATATATCTGATGGTACAGCAACCGGATTTTTTTCGATTTTTGCAACAGGATCGCTTTCATATGGCGGCGGCGGTTCATTTATCTTGCTATTATCAGGTGGTGGAGTCTTCAGCGGAAGGCAAAAGGGTTGGTTGTTAGAAGGAATTTGTTTTTCAGAGTTACCACTTCCCTTGCCTTTCTGAGATATATGAAAGTCTTGTCCCGACCGCAATACCGCTTTTGCCGCTAACATGATCAAAGGCAAAATAATAGTGAAATAGGAAGCAATTTTTACAAGTGTTGCCAGCATGGAAGAACGGCCACTGACCCATTCTACCCCCTGGCTATTTTTTTCCATAACACCTGGTATTACCCGGACCTTTCTTCCTCCAAGATAAAAGTAGGCATCGATCTTTTCAAGACAACATTGAAAGAGGGTTTTTGGATGACTGCCATAATCGACAGGGGTAAAAAACGAGACTTTATCCATCATCTTACCTGATTTATTTTTGGTTTATAGATCGTTTGTTTTATACCGAACGTGATTCAAAAATTGGTTTTTGAACCACCTTCGGTATATGAATTCAATGGAAATGGTGTGCTACCAGAAAAAGAAAAGAATAGCTGAAAAAATAATAAATGTAAATCCGCGGATATCATTATTCGAATAGAACTGCATTGCACAGATTTCTGTGTTTCTGTATAATGGAATCATGGAGGAAAGTATATGACTAATTCACATAAATCCCGCTTAACATTAGACATGGATTCCGAAGAGCATGCTTATTTAAAGATGGCTTGTGCTAAACTCGGAATCTCTATGCGACAGTTCATGCTTCTTGCCACTTTTGAGAAGATGGAGAAAATTGAAGATGATTGGTTAGCTGAAAAAGCGCATGAAACTTTAAGACGAATTGCCGCAGGCGAAGAGAAAACACTTTCATGGAAAAAGGCAAGAGAGCATCTATTGTGAAATACGAAGTGGAAATCACGGAAAGTGCTGGAAAATCCCTGGAAAAAATCCCAAAAAGAGATCGACTTAAAATTTTAGAGAAGATTGATACATTAGAACAAGATCCCGTTCCAGCG
Organism: Chlamydiota bacterium; assembly: GCA_013287905.1. Classification (GTDB taxonomy): domain Bacteria; phylum Chlamydiota; class Chlamydiia; order Chlamydiales; family Parachlamydiaceae; genus JABDCW01. Next base: position 11,520 of record JABDCW010000003.1, read on the forward strand.
GGAAGTATAAAGCTAAAAGGTTATGGGGAAGCTTTATACCGCATTCGCTCCGGAGATTATCGAATTGTCTATTCTATAAAACAAGACGTGCTCATCGTACTGATTGTTGAGATCGGTCATAGAAGAGAAATCTATCGCTAACTTTTTCCCATCCATGTAATCAGTTCTGTTGAGGCTGTGAAAAATGAACGATCAACGGGGGTCTGTCGCCGCTTCCGCGGCTTTTACTGTTGGCGTTGATACCCCAGGCTAACGCCTGGGGCTACATGCTGCTGCCGCTCCGCGGCTGGAAGCCCAATACTGCAAGCATGGCCGTGAAACGGCCAAAGCATGTAGCCCCAGGCGTTAGCCTGGGGTATGAATGCCAATAAGAACAGCCGCGGAAGCGGCGACAGATACTCGCGAATCCTTCATTTTGCACAGCCTCGTTATGGCTAAGAAAATCTCCACTAAAACAGTTTTCCACCTATTTTTGCTTCAGCAAAAGGCGTGATGAATGTTGCCTCTCCACTTTCGGCTTTCGGATACTGAACTCCCAGGATTAAAACTTCTGAAATAGAATCTCCAATTTGTCTGGGGGCAAAATTTAGAATTCCTAAAACAAGTTTATCTTTAATTTCTTCTGGAGAATGCTGTGTAAATCTGCCAATGCTTGTCTTAATCCCAAACTTTCCAAAATCAACTTTCAGCCGATACGATTTTTTTGGAGAGGCTGTTTCTTCTTCAACGCCAATCACTCGCCCTAATCCTCGAAATTTTAAGGCTTTATTGGTTCATTAAAAAGACAATCTTCAAGCGCTTTTGACAATTTCATTTTAACAGAAAACATGCACTTATAATTTTCGTACTGAAGGAATAAATTTTTTATATGTTCTTCAATTTTACCATCTTTGATGCTACGGTCAGAAATATACTTTTCAGCAAAAAATTTGGCTGCAACTTCAATAAGCGTTTTCGTAGGACATTTGATTTTATCGCTGTAAGAAAATTTTAAATCTTTTGAATCGGGGTGCCTCTCCAAATAAGAAGTAATCTCCTCTTTTGATTGAAAATAATAACGGTGTGATCCGCTTACAGGTGATGACATATAACTTCTCCTGGTTAGAATTTAAAGTTAAGCATAATGCATTTCGGTATAAATCGCTATCTCTACAATATATACAGATCGTGAATCAATCATGATTTTGATTTTCAATAAAACTTTCATGCTGTAATGTAGAAGTACATGGATTTTTTAGATGATAAAGCGAGAACACTTGACCAACATGTAGTGATTATTATTGTGAGAAATAGAAAATTTAATAAATCTCAACGATGATAACGATGTAACGATATGAACGATGAAGGGAGAAAAGGAAGCTTGCCTTTCCTTATCGTTCATATCGTTACATCGTTATCATCGTTGAAATGGCCGAAGCTAAAAAAATATGAAAATTGTAACAATAGATAGTCCCTTACAAGATATCCTAAAGACCAAAACAGAAAAAATCCAGGAAAATGAGCTTTGGCTTGCTCAAGAAATTTATGAAAAATTGCTTTTAGCATTAAAGCCCTACCTTCCTGCTGCCGGGCTGGCAGCCCCGCAAATCGGTATGAGTAAATCGGTATTTGTCTTTAGCTTTGATCGCGATCCTCAAAACCTTGAGGCAGTGATTAACCCAAAGTTTGTACCGGCAGGAAATGCAAAAAAAGAAGGCTGGGAAGGTTGTCTTTCCGTAATATTAAGCGATGGTATTTGGAAACTCGCAAAAATCCCCCGTTATGAATCGATCCGGGTTACCTACCTCAATCTTGCAGGAGAAAAAATTGAAAAAATATTAGAGGGATTTGCCGCTAAAGTCTTTCAGCATGAGTATGACCATCTGCAGGGTATTGTAAACATCGATAGAGATGATGCTACTGTTCAAACTTTTGACACGAAAGAAAACATGCTGCAGTTTATGAGCCAAGTCAAAAAAGAAGATTCCGTTCATTATAAAAAGCCATCTGTATGACAAATAACCCTATTCAACATCCTTTCATACGCTCTTTGCTCGAGACTGACATTCCCAAAATAGTCAGTCGTTACTCCTTCTGCAAACGAAGGTAGCCAGGGCTTTGGCGCCCAATGTCATTAAGTTAAAATAATTTATTATAAATAAATACGATTTGTACTAGCTCCTGTCGCCGCATCCGCGGCTGTCTTACTGTTATTCGTACCCCAGGCTCACGCCTGGGGCTACATGCTTCTGCCGCTCCGCGGCTTAAAGCTAAAACCACAAGCAATGCCGTGAAACGGCAAAAGCGTGTAGCCCCAGGCGTGAGCCTGGGGTACGAATGCCAAGAGGAACAGCCGCGAATGCGGCGACAGGAGCTAGAGCATCGTATTTATAATAAATTATTTTAACTTAACGACATTGGGCGCCAAAGCCCTGGTTGCCCTTACCTCAACTTTATGAGTAGTTGTGATTTTCAGGAATGTAGTAAAATGGTTATGCCCAAAAGATGTATCTTGTTTGATGAATTATATCGACGCCGACGGAGGAAGCCACCCACACGTCTCTGAGATGCCCTTCATGATTTTAAAAACGAATGCAAACAAACTTAAGTCACTGAAGCTTGCAGCTTATCAAGCAGGCATTCGTTATGTAGATTTCACCAATACTATGACCATTGGAACCTACGTAGAACAGATAGAGCGTACAAAGCAAACAAAAGAAGCTGATCTCATCTATTATGGAATCGTCTTATTTGGCGATTGGGAAAAAGTGTCACTATTGACGAGAAAGTTTTCTTTGTGGAAATAGATTTTTCGACATGGAAAAGGCAAGAGAGTATTTATTGTAAAATAGGAAGTCGAAATCACGGAAAGTGGTGAAAAATCGATCAAGTCTTTGTCATCTCACCTACTGAATTTTCCGGAGTTTTAAAAAGATAATCTTTAAGCGCTGTTGCCAATTTTTCTTTAACAGATGGCATGCAATAATAATCCTTGTACTGTAAGAATAAATTGTCTAAATGTTTTTCAATTTGATCAAGTTGGATGCTAGAATGAGAAATGTGCTTTTTCGCAAAGAACTTAGCTGTAATTGCTATAATCTTTTCCGTTGAAAAATCACCTTCTTTGGGATAATAACCAATAATCCTCACATCTTTTGAAGAGGTATGCTTCTCCAAATGAGAAGTAAGTTCCTCTTGTGTCGGAAAATAATAACGGTAGTTCCCGTTTACAACTTGTGGCGTATCATTAACTGATGACATATCATTTTCCTTGGTTAGAATGTAAAAATAACTCTTGGGAACAAGAGTATCTAAAAAAACAATAACTGTCACTTGAAAAATTCGCTTAATTAGTGAAATGGATTTTATGGATTTTATTGAATTTTGATGGGATAATTACAGAACCGTTGCACAACCCTTACATGAAATAAAAATATGAAAATTATAACGATAGATAGTCCCTTACAAGATATCCTAAAGACAAAAACTGAAGAAATCCAGGAAAATGAGCTTTGGCTTGCCCAAGAAATTTATGAAAAATTGCTTTTAGCATTAAAGCCCTATCTTCCTGCTGCCGGGCTGGCAGCCCCGCAAATCGGCATGAGTAAATCGGTATTTATATTTAGCTTTGATCGCGATCCTCAAAACCTTGAGGCAGTGATTAACCCAAAGTTTGTACCCGCAGGAAATGCAAAAATAGAAGGCTGGGAAGGTTGTCTTTCTGTAATATTAAGCGATGGCATTTGGAAGCTCGCAAAAATTCCTCGGTATGAAGCTATTCAAGTTACCTACCTCAATCTTGCAGGAGAAAAAATTGAAAAAATATTAGAGGGATTTGCCGCTAAAGTATTTCAGCATGAGTATGACCATCTGCAGGGCATTGTAAACATCGATAGAGATGATGCTACTATTCAAACTTTTGACACGAAAGAAAACATGCTGCAGTTTATGAGCCAAGTCAAAAAAGAAGATTCCGTTCATTATAAGAAGCCATCCGTATGACAAATTATAAGATAACAATGTCTAGTCGTTAGCCATTTTCCCACTACAAATTAATCATTAAAGGTGCTGTTGTGTTTTACAAAATTGCTTTTTTTATTCTTTGCGTCACATCTGCTTTCAGTGCAGAACATGTCTACCTGCATACTCCAAATATATCCAGGGAGAACATAATTGGAACAAATGTAGGGATCCGTCCTTTCAGAAAAACCGGGGTACGCATAGAGGCGGAGTACATTCAAGACAAATTGATTATTCATAATTATGGTTATGGAGGGTCGGGTCTTACACTTTCCTTCGGAGGAGTGCAGGAAGTATTACAAATTCTTGAAAATAGCAATGCTTGTCCTAAAACCATAGCTATTTTAGGTGCAGGGGTGGTAGGGCTAACCACTGCTTACGACCTTTTGGATAAAGGCTATGAAATTCATATCTATTCCGATGAATGGTCTCCTAACCTCACATCTAACGTTGCAGAAGGTATTTGGAGTCCTCTTCTAGACCCAAAAGATTTTTCGAAAGAGAAAAAGGAAATCCATCTGCGGATGCTGAAAAATTCAAAATCCCGTTTTTTAAAGAGTGTGGGCGATAGTCCAGAATTCGCCGGGGTTCAACGAATTGCCTTATACAGCTTTAAAACAAAAGTATCTCAGGAATCCGATGGAGTAAAGCAAAGCGAGGAAATCATCGCCCATTTTGATAACGGGGTTATAAAAAATGGCAGAAGAACCTATGAACTTGGAATTGATGGGCAATTGTTCATGAACGATTTAAATGAAAAAGTAAAACAAAAAGGAGCTATATTAACGCAATGTCATTTCACATCACTTGAAGACATTCTTAGTCTTAAAGAGTCAGTGATCATCAATTGTACAAGTATAGGCTCTGTTACTCTTTTTAATGATCAGGAATTTGTACCTGTACGTGGACAATTAATTTATTTTAATCATCAAAAAGATATTGATTATTTATATTGTCACAGTATTGACAACGATCCTGCTAGCTCTAACAAGTTCTTTGTTTCCATATATCCCTGGAGCGATAGAATGATATTAGCTGGTGTTTATGAACAAAATCAAGACGAACTTATTATCAATCAGGAGATGATAGAGAAGATCATTAAAAACGCCGAAGAGTGTTTATCAGGGAATTTATGAGATGTCAGAAGTATTATATTGACATGTTAACCCTCCCCATTTAAAAGAAATTACTAAGAACCTGTTCAACCGGCAAGTCATGGCTGTTATAGAAGACTTCATAGTTTTATTTTCATAATTTTGGAGGATCGATGATAAAAAATTTGAGTTATCTTCTGCTGTTTTTTGCAGCATTCATCCTTACTTCTCAAGTAGAAGCTAAGGAACATCGCACTTGTAAGAAAAATAAAACGCTATTTTCGGTAACTTACCAAAACTTAACCGGTTTAAGTATCTCGGGATCGGGTAGTGTTTCTCAGGAAATTGCCAATATCACTCAAGGAACAAAAATAATCGACGACCCTATCTCTTTTAACTCTGGAACAACCACAATAGACTTCCCGAATCCCGTTCTTCAAATATCGGCTGTTGAAGGAGATACCGTTTTTGTTAATCTTGCCTTCTCTTTGAATCCTGGCTCTTCTGTTGTGAGTTCACAACCCATCATAATAATGACAAGCGACACGAAAAACTTTTCCACCCCTCAAACAAACTCTCTTCTCTCACCGGGAATCACCTTATCAAATACAGCTTCAGTAGTGGTTGGAACAGATCTTTTTGATTTTTTTACTGTTTTCCCGGCTCTAGGGGAACCTGTTTGCCATAGGTAAACTTTAGCAAATAAATTCAACACAAAGGCACAAAGTCTCAAAGAAACAAAGAAAAATTTTACTCTCAGACATTTTTCTCTTAGTGTCTTGGTGACTTTGTGCCTTTGTGTTGAATTAAAGTCTATACTTGAGGGATAGGCACATTTGCACCGTCAACTTGCGGTAAAGAAATTGTGGCCTCAAACAATTTGAAGGCAATACTCGTTGTCACTCCACCTGCAAATACTGTTAGGGTTGCCCCTAATCCAGCTATACCTGGGGAAACATAAGGGGTAACATAAAGTGTTGAGAATAGCGCGGAGGCTGTGATTTCACAAGTCGAGTAAAAAAGATTCCTCCATACTGCCACCATCCTTACTTTGCCTGCCAATTCCACGTTGCGTTGCTGCAATGCTTCATGATGCAGGATTTCCGCAAATCCCGGCACCAGGGCAACTCGTATTCTAAATAATGTCATTAAGGCCCCCTTCCGCTAGTGAAAAGCATACGAATTTACGCAATTAAACACTTGTAATTCCTCACTTCTAATAGCACCCTATTTATACCGAACGCGATTCAAAAATTGGTTTTTGACGGTGTCGGCTTTGCATCAAAATTTTTGTCTTCACTCGTGCCTTGGCCATAGGCAATGGTCACTCGTTCCAGACGAAAAATTTTGAGCAGCCTCCTTGCCAAAACCCCAATTTTTAAACCACCTACGGTATAACGTCTGTTCGCTGAATATGATAGACCGGATAAATATCAATACCAGGCTCCTCATAAGGATGGGCCTTTCTTACTTCTTCTACAATATGCTCCAGATCAGCGTACAAGCAAATCGTTTCGATGCGCTCTTCTATAACCTCTTCTACGGTTCCCGCTTTTCCAAGATATGGATTGGCATCTGTATTAGGCATAAATCGGCCAATACCCTTTATTGAATAGCTGCAATGGGAGTAATTGCCTACTTTACCAGCTCCCGTTCTTCCCAAGGCTTCCCTAATAGCGTCAGCATGAGTTTGCGGAACAGTGATGACAATCGTTACATAATTAGAGACAAGTGCAGGCACATTATTCATTATTCTCTCTTCGACTGTAAAACAAGATTGGCTGTTATGAATTGGAAAAAACATACAGGCTATTTCAATTGATCAAAAGAAACATCTAATGGGGGAAATCTGGTGTCATCCTGCCATCCTTTAAAATCAAAATGCCACCATTCATACAAGGCCACCTGAAACCCATGTTTTTCCATGATATCTCTAAGCAAGCTTCTATTAAATGCAGCAGTTTTTGATATGTTGGGATAATCACTATGCGCCTTTTCCGTAAAGTCATCAAAATCAGTTGGCATTTCCAGCTCACACCCCTTGGAATCAACTAGGGTAAGATCAACGGCCGTACCCCTTGTATGCCTGCCTTTATTTTTCGCAGGATTGGCTATATATCTTTCATCCTGAATAATATCCCACATGATTTGCTGCACAGACAATGGACGATAACCATCAAATACTTTAAGACCCAACTGCATTAACGATAGTTCAGTTTGCACCAGATTCAAGCTTTCAGCTACTTCCCTTTGCAAGTAGCAGGCAGCTGTTGGATATACAGGAACTCCAAGAAAATTATTGTCTGTTGCATAACGTATATCGAGGATAATGTCCGGATTTGCGACAGAGAGGTCCACAAGATTAAAAATCTCTATTTTCTCTTTCGTCAAAGTCATGTTCTCTGCCTTTACATACATTTGCAAACCAAAAAGATAAATTAATAAAATACACACTCTAATCAACATTATCGAAAATTACTTTTTACACATAGTCAAACTTGCCCAAAGCGAGGGTTGCTGCTCAATTTTAAAATCTTCCGACACCACAGAAAAATGTTGCGAAAACCCTTTTGACCGGTTGATGCGATAGGTAAAGCCCAAACGGTTAAACGATTGCGGATCATAGCCGACTAAACAACTGTGCGGAATGAAGATCTGCATCAGATAGTTACCCTTATCCTGAACCATTTTATGCTTCAGTTCTTCCGAATTGCATAATGGATGCTTGTCTTCCGTACGAAAGTGGGTGATCTCCCCGCGAGAAACCCCATCGACACCTTCCGGTAAAAAGAAAAAATGATGGCAAAATTTTGTGTTAAACCCCGACGTCTTGACGTCTCTCGTATCAAAAAAAACTTCCACACTATCGCCTGATTCCACATTTGGATAGCAAGACTGTTTAAATGGTTTTTGGACACATAAAAAAATTTCTATTCCTTGGAAATGCCACCCGATAGCCATTTCAGCAAACACCGTTTCCCCGCATAATTGTGAGGTATCGGGAAGCAGATATTTGCGATAATTTTTTTTATTTAATGAAGGAAAATGATCACCAGCACCCTCCGGCAATTGAAGTATATCGGCACTCAATTGAAAAAAATTGATTGGGGTTATCGCTTTCAAATCATCAGGGAGAGTCATCGGGGTCTTCTTCTTTTGTTTGCGATAAATATTCTAAAGAAATCGCCTTTTTATCGACGATTTCTTTTAAAATCTGCTGCATGAGCTTTTTCTGTGCGTTATCAGATAATAACGAGCGGGCAGCAATAACGCCTGGAAAATTCTTATTTTTATCATTCTTTATATGCTTTTGCAAAAGATGGAAAAAATTCAAATCGCCGCCGGGTGTATTGACTTTTGTCCACTGACCATCTGACAGTGCAAAAACTTCCGTTTTATCCAATAAAGTATCGGAACTGTTGCGCATAATCCCATATGCCGCTTTTTGCAGCTTCCATTGGTCTTCCAAAGGTTCCCTTGGCTGCAGAGTATCTGAAGGTTCTTCAGGCGCTCCCTCCTTTCCGATATATTTAAGGGCAGATGACGGGTCCTTTTCAAACAATATTTTAACATCGCGCATATAGGGATATAAACGGAGTGTGGCGGCATAATCCCCGATCATATTCTCCGGAGCTGCTTGTGGAGCAATAGCAGATGCATATATCGTCCGGATGTCTCTCAATAACTTTTCAAAGTACCGGTCGGCAACAGCATTCTTCACATCCGCCAAGGCTTTCCAGCTTTTGTCTTCGCGCTGAAATTCTTTTGTGTTCGATTCGCGAATTTTTACATAATATTCTTCCAAAATTTGGTCCAAAATCCGATCGAGTGCTCCCTCGTGGTCTGCCTCTGCAAAGGTAAGCACCTCCGGACCGTTTGCCCGTTCAACAAATGCGATTTTGTAATAATGACGATGGTCCGCAGTGAAATGAGACAATTCAGGCGTTTCTTTTTTGTCCAAAAGCGCCATTAAAGCTTTTCCATCGGTCAAACCAATAATTTGCTGGTTCTTCCCTTTCTCATGAACTTTTAAGACTTGTCTGACGGGAGATGCGGAAAGGAGCGCCTGTTCGATCCACTCCGGATGTTGATCGACGATTGCCTCTCTTGCAAAATGATCGATCCGCGCGCGCGTTTTATCATCAAGAGTATCTAAAGCGGCATAGCGGGCCTGTACATTATCGGCAGGCAAGAGGCCCAATTCCGGGAATTGTTTTTTTAGGACTGACCAGTTTTGATCTTCCACTTCCCAGGCCCAGGTTTCTTTAAGAGAAACATTCCCCTCCAAAGACTTTTTATCAGCATGGGAAATATCGACTAAATAACGCTGTTGCACCAGTTCGGGATAGTTTTTGGAAACAACGGCCGCCGATGCAAATTTTTCAGGCAGCTTTAACTGGTTTTTTTCTTTATCTGTACGTTTTCCGACAATATCGAGGTAGGTTTCAAATTTTTGCAAACTATCGAAACGATTGAGCCGTACATCATTTGGCAAACGGTAGATTTCTCCCTCAATTGAAGCCAGCGCATATGTTTCATATCCTTCAAACATTTGAGGGTCGACAAACATGGAACTGCCCATGTCCTGGAAGAGGCGGCGAAATAATAAGACCTGTTGCCATACCCTTACAGCTGTGCTGCGGTCCATTCCAAGGTGGCGCAATTGCTCGTCAAAGTATTCGCGGCTATTTGCACTTCTGAAATTTGGATTGGGTTGGTTTTGTTTAAAACTGACTTCGGCATTGTGCATTAAATCGGCCATTGCATCGGCCTTTGATACATAGTAGCCGCGCTTTTCTGCAATCTCCGCAGCGTTGATGATAAATTGGGCGGCCAAACGGATAAAGCGCGGACCAAACCAATCTTCCATCGTATGGTACCCAAAAATTGACAGATCGGTGTGATCGAGATTCTGGTCAGCCTTAAGCCAGCTGTACTGGGCTTCCTGAGATTTAAGGACGCGGCGCAAAAGTGAAGGGGGAAGCTGCCGTTGCATCATAAAAAGAGCAATGCGAGATTGAATAGATTCCGAAGACAAAGGATCAGTCGAAGCATGTAAATGATGATAATACCTGGTCATATCCGGCAAGAAATAATTCCAGGCCATTTCTGTACCAATAAAACGCGCTTGAGGATGACTGTAGAGGGTAAAACGATGCTCTTTATCCTGGCGCGTAGTCAAATCGGGAGAAACTTCATCCGCATAAGCGGTTAAAAGCATGGCAGCCAAAGGCGTTTGAAAAAAGTTTTTCGTGATCACGCCATCATTGAGGAAATTTAATCCCCAAACACCGCCAAAATATTGTTTATCGTCATTATCCGTTGACAGGAAGGCAACCATTTCATCGAGTTCGTGCCTTGTGATATCTGTTCCTTCCACGGTCCTAAAGGCAATTTGTTCGCGGAACGACCCTTGGTTCATGGAATTGTATGTCCCAAAAAATGAGAATGAAATGACAATAATGACCGTGATGATCACAAAAAAATAACGCTGGTGTCTGCGGAAAAAGTCAAGCATGATATATAGTCCTTTTATTTATATTAGACCTCTTTCAAAGCTGCAGTTTTGAAAGAGGTTTATTCTCCCCTGAGAAAGAAAGCCTACCAAAAATCGATCTTTCCCACAAATTATTTTTGCAATTGCCCTTCTTAGTACAAAAGACCGAATAAATAGAGAGGAATTTTTCGGTCAAACCCCACCTTCACATCATCCAATACGAGAAACGCCTTTGTTTGATCCCGAATTTGGTAATCGTTTTTGTTCTTCCCTCCGATCTCCATGATCCACTGATCGTCAATGATAAAATCGCCTTTGTCATGTAACCGCATTTTATGCAGGCCGTTCATCTGATTGACGAAAAAAGTCTCTCTTACACTTCCAACTTCAGAATCGAATTTCAAACTCCCATTAATTGCCGATAATAGATTCGAGTTGTTCAGAAAGATCTTTCCAGGCTTTCGGACAAGATTATTTCCCTTCCCGTGGGGGAAAATATCACTCAATAGACCTGAATGACGCAGGTACTCCAGACAATTGTAAACAAGCTCCCTGGATATTCCTAAATTTTTGCTCATCTTATCGATGTTAGGAATTAGACCGTTGGAGGTTGCAACCAGCCAAACCAGCTTCTTCAAAATCGGTAGAGTGGTTTGTTTTAAGTTATATACGACAGCTACATCTTCAAAGAGGACCTTCTCGATGACATTTCCCAATTTCGGGAAAAAGTCTTCTATCCCCTTTAGAAAGAAAGGGTAGTATCCGTGGTTCAAATACTCCCTAAAGTATTTGAGGATTAATGGAACCCCTAAATCTGAAGCAATCTGGAGATGATTTTTTAAGAGTTGACTTAACGTCAGGACCGGCACATCTTTTCCTTCCGCAAAGCTAAGATACTCACGAAATGAGAATCCTTGCAATTTATGGTAGACAACTCGCCTCGAAAGATCCCCCTTGCTTTTATTCAAATCCAGTGAAGAACTGGCAGAAAAGATAACCTGTCGCTTTTTATAGGTATCCAGGATATTTTTTATTTCAATCGACCAATCCGGATATTTATGCACCTCATCGATATAAAGGGCTTCTCCTCCCATTTCAAAATGACGTTTGGCAATATTTACAAGTCCGAGCGAAAGAACTTTAATATGATCTGCTGAAATATAAAGAGCTCTTTGAGGTGTTTGATACCTCTCTAAAAGATCTTGGCAAATCATCGTCGTCTTTCCCACGCCCCTATCGCCTGTAATGCAAAGACCTGACGACCTCCAATTAATGTGAGAATATAAATATCTTTTTTTACTTCTTGGTGTTGTATTTATCACCTCATTATGAATCTCATAAAGTTCTTCGAGCATATCATTCCTTCTGTAAGACACACTTTACACTTTTATATATTTATTGTCTAGTACACATTACAATTTCTAGTTTATTGCCGCTGATCGTCGATCAGTTCGTAAAGATGATCGCCTGTCATTGCCTGGACCCCGACATCGCGAAGCCACGCCGATAAGCCATAATCCCAGCGCGACCTTTCGCTATATGTATAGAAAATGTCGAAAGGCATGGAAATGCAAACTCCTTTATCGTAATAGGTTTTTCCATTGATCTTGTCGTGTCCATTTGTCAATGTGTACCAGATAGTAAGCCTAAGTCCGCTTGGAAAATACCGGGAAATTTCATTGCGCACTCCCCAGTCATTAGCTAAAAACTTACCCACACTAATCTTGAAATCGAGGTGGGCCGGCTTGAAGTCATAATATAAATTAACCAACATTTGCGACCCTAAAAATTTGCGATAAGAAGGAATAAAACCTGTAAGCTTTCGGACTTTATCAGTAAACCCAAGGCCGGTGTAGGTTCTCTTTTTCAAAACAGCCCCTTCAATTCCTATAGCCCAGGGTGAGGTAACGGGATAGTAAAGGAATTCAGCCGCAGCCCCTCCATATTCCACTTCGAAATAACCGGCAGCGACTCTGGCATAAAGTCCCCGGCCTAAATTCCAGTTCTTTTGTAAATATGCTTGAGTAAGAGAAACGCCGCGATGGCAATAATATTTGACAATATCGGAACGGACATGGATCAGTTGCGATGGATTTAAGCGGTCGATGCTTTGAATATGGCCAATATTCGAAATAAAATTCGAGCCCACTACAATCTGATAATAGACGTCGCCTCGTAAAAAACCATTAAATGCACAATTGAGGCCAAGAGCATACTTAAATTTTCCACTGGAACTCCCAAATAAAGTACGGGTATTTGGAGCAATTTCGATGTTATAAAGATGACGGCGGCGGGAAAATAAATGGGCGGATGCATAGGGGTCCGGATAAGTCACCTCCCGTTCTTTAGTCAGGACATCCAATTCGTAAAAACCAATTTGTTTGTCTTCAAATGCACGAACAGCTTCCATCATAAATACATATTCCTGAATGGGAAATCCTTCCGAATTAATGACAACATTCACTTGTGCAATATCTGAAGGCATTAAAGCAGCCAATAGACCATTAAGACGCGAACGCACCTCGCATTCAAGACGGTATGTTTCATTCAGGACATTCAACCGCAATGATTTTTCATTGCACTCATTGTAAAATAGATGAATATCGAGCAAGGTTAACCCTTGTTCCTGAAAAGCGAAAACCAATTCTGAAACAAAAGTCTGCTGAGGCCGCAAACTTCCAAGAGCTTCAAAATTAACAGGAGATTTATAAGGTAATACATTGTCAATTTTCGGCAAAAACCCTGTCGTATACCCAAAATTATAAGAGGCCCCGGCAAAACAAGAGATGGTTTTCCCGCGCATATAGGAAACAGACAGATCGAGAAAATCCCACAGCCGGTATTTGAAACCAAAGTTAATAGGTGATCTTTTCTCTCTTCCGTGAGGGTGCTTTTCGATTTTTTCGCATTTGTATGGGGTCGCATCGTATTCTGCAGTCACACAAAAAGAGTCTAACCACTTCCACTCCGTATTGGAAAAAGGGATCCAGCTGCACCCGCCAAAGAAACCCCGAATCCGTTTAACGCCATATCCTAAGCTAATTTCTAAATGATAGGGCAAAAACACATGGGTGAGCACAACATACCGCGCGTGAAATCCGCGTGTTCCAATAAAATCCTCTATTCCAAATGAAAGCCCGGGCCACTGATACCCGCTCTCTTCGGGGGAGAACAATGAAAACTTAAAATTGGCTCCCTTATCAGACATATCCCCAAAGCCATGGGGAGATAAAATGGGATCCTCGAGGCCATGAAAAATGCGATAGTTTCCTGTAATTTCTAATCTGTCAAGAACCTGCGCACGAAAATTATAGAGGCGATATGGCTCTACATATGCATATCCGATTCCTAAGTCCCCATCAGCCCCCATACGGGCAGAGGGCATGGCAAAATAGCCGCCTTGGTATAAATGGTTATATGTAACCGGCATCTTTTCGTTAAGTCGTCTGTTCCAATAATCGACGACCAAAAGATCGTTCATTAAATTTTCACATGAATTTGGGCTCGCAGCCTGCAGGGAAATAATTTCCAATAAAATAAATAATAATACCCAAATGAAATGATGACATGAGAAATGATGCATAAATAGTAGGATTATGAGCGAAACCCCCCCTTTTTTCAACGATTAAATTTTCTACTTGTGATAGAATGGCAGTATGCAGAAACTACGTATTCTTTTTCAAAATAACCGCGAATGGGTAAAAATCAAGATCGGCAAAGATCCTGACTATTTCCGGAAAATGGCAGAAGCGCAAGACCCCAAATATCTTTGGATTGGATGTGCCGATAGCCGCGTTCCGGCGAATGAAATTGTCGGACTTGAACCAGGCGAACTTTTTGTTCATCGCAATGTAGCTAACCTTTTTCCCCATACTGACTTTAATTGTCTTTCCGTCCTCGAATATGCGATCGACCTCCTTAAAATCGAGCATGTCATCGTCTGCGGTCACTATAATTGCGGAGGGGTGAAGGCCGCCATGGAGGACCACCAGCTGGGCCTTGTCGACAATTGGCTTCGCAATATCCGCGATGTACATGCCAGATTTAAAGAGGAACTCGAAGCAATACCCGACCCCAAGGAACGTTTTGATAGGCTTGTTGAATTTAATGTATTGCAACAGGTGCTCAACATCTGCCATACGACCATTGCTCAAAAGGCATGGATGCGCGGCCAGGCTCTTTGCGTTCACGGTTGGATTTACGATCTTGCGACAGGGGCTTTAAAAGATCTGGACTGCTGCATTTCCAGCATCGATCAAATCGAAGATATTTACCGGATCCGCACAAATTTTATTTAGAGAATCTTTCTTCAAAATTCAAATTGAAGAATTGGTTATGTGCCCGTGAGCGCATCCGATTACCCATAAGTCCAATAAGCAATTCAACGCAGAGGCGCTGAGGCGCGAAGACACAGAGGTAAACTGTATACAAGGAATCTAGAAAGCTTGATTTGATTCATTCACTTTTATCGGCAAGCCGATAAAAGTGAGACGCTTGGGCCGCAACTTGAAAGGCGGACCAATGGCATTTAAAGCATCCTAAAATCGCCTTTCAAGTTGCGGCCCACTGATGCCTTTTATTCTTTCTATTGATTCGAACTGGGTAATCAGGTTTAAATTTTCTCTGCGCCTCCGCGTCTTTGCGTCTCTGCGTTTATCTATTGACATCACTTTGTAAACAAGTATTTTATGAGTTATGGGTAATAGGCTGCGTGAGCGT
Source organism: Chlamydiota bacterium (assembly GCA_013287905.1). Classification (GTDB taxonomy): domain Bacteria; phylum Chlamydiota; class Chlamydiia; order Chlamydiales; family Parachlamydiaceae; genus JABDCW01. The sequence goes on from JABDCW010000003.1 coordinate 26,829, forward strand.
GCCCGTGCCTCCGCCCGGATCTACTTAACTCGAGGACGGCGGAATAATCTTTTTCGGGCACGGGCACGGGCACGCTCACGGGCACGGACCTGCTTCTGTTTCAGGATTTTTTTAAAGAGCTGGGATCTTTTCCAGGAAATTCCCGATATCCATTCCCTTGAACGATTCGAGCGTCAAATGCGCACGGGAAAAATCATGCCCTGCCGTGTAGGCATTGGGCACAGCGATGGTAAAGCATCCGGCATCAACTCCTGCTGAAACCCCTGGTTGACTGTCTTCAACGACAATACACTTTGATGGGCTTATTCCCAGCAATTTTGCCGTATGCAAATAAATATAGGGCTTAGGCTTATTTGTTCCTTCGGGATCGTGATAATCCTGCAGGTCATTTTGACCAGAAATGATGACATCAAACAAATGTTCAATATGCAAAGATCGTAAATTATTGAGGATCTCCCCCTTTGCAGAAGCCGATGCAAGCCCAAGTTTGATCCCTAAATGTTCTTTTTCCTTAGCCAGCAGGGTCAAAAACATTACAGTGTCGGCAATGGGTGTGGCTCCCGAGCTTTGAGCAAGATGGCGATGCTCCCTTTTTTTATGAATTAATTCTTTGGCATTATCCTTCTGTAATCGCGATGCCAGGTATTGAGCAATTGCCTCAACGGATTTTCCCACCCAAACGCTATACTCTTCTAATGAAAATGGATGGTGATAGTCATGTAAACTATACTGCCAGCCCTGATGGTGAGAAAGCTCGCTATCGACTAGTGTTCCATCGCAGTCAAATATCACTGCTTTAATGTTTTTTTGACGAATTAGTGCCTTTATGTCCATCTCTTAGCCTCTGATTAGCAACAGGTCTTGTTTAAATGTGCTATCAATTTAACACAAATTATTGATAAAATCAAGTACTGATACAACATTGCCTGACTTTAAAAAAGCAAATCCGCCATGGCTTTATTATTGACAATGATTCCCATCTATGTTTTTGGCAATTTTCATTGCCTTGGGATGTGCGGCCCTTTAGTGATGATGATCGGACATCACCGTTTCCGCTATTGGTATTTCCTTGGCCGCATGATTTCATTCTCTCTTGCAGGATATATTGCCGGGGGTATTGGGGAAGTGGCGGGAATTGTATTCCATCATTATCATGTCAGTATGATGACAAGTGTTTTCTTTGGGGGAACGATGATGCTTTTGGGAATGTTCACTCTATTGAAATGGCAGTATCCGGGTTATGCCTGGTTAGGCGCAAGGCTCGCAAAAACGAACCAGTCCCTCTCTCTTCTGCTTTTACAAGACAATAGGCTCTCGACTTTTTTGTTTGGCTCTCTTACTCTATTATTGCCATGCGGACAAACGTTAATTGTTTTCTCTGCATGCGCATTGTCGGGAGACGCAATCGTTGGGCTGATCAATGGATTTAGCTTTGCCTTGATCACCTCGCCTTCCCTATTTTTGGCCATGCAAGCGCACAAAATATTAAAATATGCAAAAAAATATGAAAGCAAGGTCATAGGGGTATCTGCTTTAATGACGGGAGCATTGTCGATCTGGCGCGGATTCCTCGAGTGGAGCTAGTCCTCCCAGGAGGGCTATACAGGTGCCCGGACATTAAAACAATTTATTGAAACACAGAGATACAGAGGGCACAGAGAATTTCTTTTTTGCCGAAAAGCAAAAAAGAAATAGCCTGTTTTTCGCTTCCGCGGAAAAAAAGATGTGCAATAGCTTGTCTCTGTGTTCTCCGTGCCTCTGTGTTTAAAATATTTGTTTTAATGTCCGGTCACCCAGGAGGGCTATAAGCCAAGTCTTGATCTTAATCTCGATCTTGATCATGATCATAATCTTGCTTTTCTTTAAGATTGTTTCGATGTTGATTGGATTGATAAGAGCCAACTAGAGAGCGAAATGTGTGAAGAGCTAGATTAAGATCATGATCGAGATCGAGATCAGGATTGGCTTAAGGCCCTTCTGATTGAGAAAAATTCAAAAAATCGTTCTAATTTCCTGTGCCCTGGCAACAAGTCTATTGCAGAAACAATAAAAACCTATTACAATTAAGCTTACATACTAAAGAGATAAAGGGTAAATATGCCGCTAAAAATGATCAAGACTCCTGAAAAGAAAAAAACTGTCATACTCCCAACATACATTCTTGCCGTTGCTGCCGGAAAAGGGGGGGTGGGAAAATCTTCAGTAACGGTAAATGTAGCCATCGCTTTAAAACGCGCAGGGTATTCTGTTGGAATCATGGACAGTGATGTGTATGGCCCATCTGTCCGTCGCATGCTTCCGGAAGAAACGGCGCCGGCTCAACAAGGAGAAATGATCCAGCCCGCCATATCCCACGGAATTAAGGTGATTTCAATGGCATATTTCAGGAAAGAAAACGAAGCTGCGGCTGTGCGCGCCCCGATTGCCAATGGAATCATTACCCAGTTCATCAAAAATGTCAATTGGGGGGTTTTGGATGTCCTGCTTATCGATTTTCCTCCGGGAACCGGGGATATTCAATTGACTTTGAGCCAGCATGCCAATTTAACAGGGGCGCTTATTGTCACCACACCCCAGGAAGTTGCTTTAATGGATGTGCGTAAAGCGATCAATCTTTTTGACCAGGTAAATATTCCCATTGTCGGGGTGATTGAAAACATGAGTTACTATCAACCAACCCCGGATGGAAAAAAAACTTACCTTTTCGGCAAAGGGGGAGGAGAAAGGTTAGCATCAGAAATAGGCGCCCCGTTTTTAGGCCAGATCCCCATCGATGAAGAGATTTGCCGGGCAGGAGATGAGGGTCTGCCTCTTCAAGTTAAGGAAGGAATCGATTCCCCTGGCGCAAAGGCTTTTGAAGCCATTGCGGCAAACGCAATTGCAAGTGCCTCTTACTTAAAACGGATGGCTGAAGATACTCCTTCTACCTTTAATCTAATATGGAAGGAAATGACATGACGCAAAATCTGCTGTTGATCAAGACAATCAAACAAAAAGATAACCACACGCTTTCGATCGACTGGAGCGATGGGATATCTCTCGATTACCGGTTGAGCGACTTGCAATGCAACTGTCCTTGTGCAGGATGCTATGATGTAAATACGAAAACAAGAAGAAAAGATGCTAAACAAGTGGATGTAAATGTACGGGCCATAAGAATTTCCAACGTTGGCCGCTATGCATTGCGCATCGAATTTACAAATGGCTGCACCATGGGTATTTATCATTACAAATTATTAAGAAACTTAAACGCTCCAATAAAAAAAACCTCTCATGAATAATTTATCTCTCACCCCCCATTTTTTCATAAGATTTGGCCTGCTGTGCCTAATCGTTTTTTTCGGGCTTTTTGGTTCCGGATGCAGCGACACTGGCACTCATGAACAAGTCGAATCATCCAGACAATGGATGGTCCCTAATGGAAAAATCAAGGTGTTTTCTACGATAGCTATGATCAACGACTTAGTCGAACGTGTTGGAGGCCCGCATGTCGATTCAGCCGTCCTGATAAAAGGAGAACTTGACCCCCATTCCTATCAACTTGTCAAAGGGGATGATGAAAAACTGGCTTTTGCTGAAATTATTTTTTACAATGGTCTTGGGCTGGAACATGGTCGGGGATTACAGGATTACCTTATGCATCATAGTAAAGCGGTTCCTTTGGGAAACCGGTTGACCGATCAACACCCTGAGCTCATTTTGAAATACAAAGAGCAGCTCGATCCCCATATTTGGATGGATCTCTCTTTATGGGCGAAGGTCGTTCCCTATATAGTAGAAGCTTTAAGCGCGAAGGACGAGACCCACGCTTCCGATTACCAGGCCAATGGCCAAAAGCTCGTACAGGAGATGCTGGATGTGCACAAGCAAATCAAAGAAGAGATCCAGTCGATACCGCAAGAACAACGCTATTTAGTGACCAGCCACGATGCATTTAATTATTTTGCCAAAGCCTATTTTCGGGAAGGTCAGGAGGGGGAAGAAAAATGGAGGGAAAGGTTTGTGGCGCCAGAGGGACTCGCGCCGGAAAGCCAGATCAGCACAGCCAATATCCGCAACATTATTAAACACATCAGCAGGTATCGGATCCATGTCATTTTTCCTGAGTCCAATGTCAACCGCGACTCGATCCGCAAAATTGTTCTGGCTGCAAAAGAAGAAGGAATCAATGTCCGCATGGCAGATGCATTCCTCTATGCGGACGCAATGGGGAAAGCCGGTTCTGATGGAGATACCTATCTAAAAATGATGCAATATAACAGCCGCATAATTACATCGAATTTGAAGGACCGTCAATGAAACAGCAAGAAGCTTTGGTCGTAGACCAATTAACAGTCAACTATGATAAAACTCCGGTACTTTGGGACATATCCCTGGCTGTTCCCTGTGGAAAAATCATTGGCATTATCGGACCTAACGGTGCAGGGAAAAGCACGTTCATTAAGGCAGTGCTCGGCCTGGTCGATTCGATGTCCGGCAAGGTGGAGTTTTTTGGACAACCCCTGAAAGAGGTAAGAAGGAGAGTGGCCTACGTCCCCCAACGAGAATCTGTTGATTGGGATTTTCCCATCAATGTGGGCGATCTCGTATTGATGGGCCGCTATGGATCTTTAGGACTTTTTAGAAACCCAAGAAAGGCCGACATCACTGCGGTGGATCATTATTTAGAGCTTGTGGGTATGACTGCCTATAAAGATCGTCAAATCAGCCAGCTTTCCGGCGGGCAGCAACAAAGGGCATTTATCGCCCGCGCTTTGGTCCAGGATGCAGATATTTATTTTATGGACGAGCCTTTTTCCGGAGTTGATATGGCAACGGAATCAACCATTATGCAAATTTTACAGGAACTAAAACATAAAGGAAAAACGATTTTCGTTGTGCATCACGACCTTAACACCGTTGAAAATTATTTTGACTGGCTGATCATGTTGAATATGCGTCTGGTGGCTTTTGGCTGTGTGACAAAAGTATATAATGCCGACACTCTCAATATGACCTACGGTAAAAGCCATGCTCTTTTCAGTGAGGCTATTAAGTTATCTCAAGCTAAAACACTTGGTACTCGATCGGATTTTTAGAGGCTGTGAAACAATTTGAATCCAAATAATAAACAGGCAAAACAAAAACCCGCTATCGATGATCCTGACTTTTATAAAAATGCGTTCGATGTTGCCGTACAGCAACGGAACTTAAGCTTTTTGCATGAGGGGGATAATTTTAAAAGGGTCTGTGCTGATGAATACAATGAATTGTCAAAACGGCTGGACCGGTCGGAAATTCAGGAAAGCTGCTCTGTGCGCAATGTTTTACGCACAAGGCGCCTCGCAAAATTGCTGATCAATGAACAGGGAATTATCAACCTTTCTGTCATCCCGAAATTACTGGTAAACCTCAAAAAAAACCTCCATTCCTTAGGCCCAAACCGGCAATATGATTCAAAACGCAATGTAAACACATATCACGCTTTGACTTATCTGGCCGAAAATAAACAGGCCGTCAACCTGATCCAAAGTGTCGACAAACCTCTCAATAATCCAAAAATCGATCAATTGATCCGCGATACTTTGTCGCTTTCCAGTTCACAAAACTTGACAAATGCCCATGCCAGGAGAGCGGTGTTATCAGCCTGGTTATGCACATTAAGGCAAAATGTTGGATCATGTTTTGCAACAGCACCAGGCATTATCGTTCACGACGAACAACCAGACGGCTTTCTCAACGATTTAATCTCATTGATCAGCACAGGGCAATTAAAGCGCACATTTGGAGGCGTCGAATATTCTGTCCCATTAAGCTTAAGCTGGGGGGCAGGGGATCTTAAAAAGCGGTTTCCACTGCAATTGGGGAGTGATTTTGAAGAATCTACTATTTTGGCGTCTCCTGGACTTGAAGCTGCCTTTGAATCGGCAAAACTCATCGATGCAAATCAAAAGGGAGAGGCAAAATTAGCGCAAATCAAAACATTGATCCGCTCCGCCTTTAAGGAAACTGAAGATCAGGTTAACACCATTTGGACGTCAGCCGAAGAGATCATTCGAAATGTTTTATTGAACATGCTGAACCTCACAAACCAGGATATTTCCGATTATGAGAACAGACCCAAAGCGATGATATATGGCAGCTTAATGATGCAATCCACTAAAGAAAGTGGAAAAACAGGATTGTGCAGCCAGTTTGTAACGCTTTTCTCACAAGCATGCGATGCTTTTAAGGGGTTGAGCGATAACGCGCTGTTAAAGGCCTGGGAATTTTCTTTAGCTTCATTTGCAGAAACTAAGGCCCAATTTACCAAATGGAACCTTTACTCAAGCCTTGGAATGGAATGGCAGGAGCCTTCCGGCATCGGATCTTGCATCTATGCAATTGTCCAAAACAAGCTGAATGAGGCAAACCAAAAAGTTGCCGATATGCAATATGAGTACGAACAAGTCTTTCAACAGTTAAAAACGATGGAAAGCCGCATGCAAGGCGTTTCCAGTGAAAGAGAGGGGCAGTGGCTCCGGGTCGAGTATCAAAGTAAACGCAATGAATTTTATACACTGGAGCAGTTGAGGAACACCCTAAGTAATAGGGCGCATATATTAGCTAACCTGTACCAGGTATTGATAGAACGATATGACGGGCTATTTCCAAGTTACTTTCAAGAGGTCTACGATGCCGATATGCATGATGTGACATCGGGTCCCTATGATGATAGTCCGGCCGGTTTTCGCCTCCTTTATAAACATGGAAGAGCCAATATTTCCCAATGGTCTTATATTAAAACGCCAACCGAATTTGTCGAAGCCCTGGTCGCTTTTTTTACATCGACTGAAAATGAAATCGTTTCTTTAGAAGAAACGCAAGGGTTGCAGGAGGATGTCTCAGCTATTATTACGGCAATTGTTTCCCATCTGCGCACAAAAGAATTCTTAGAAACGGCCTTTTATAGAATGGCTGCAGCCCATCAAATGCCCATCGTTAAAGATCCCTTGAATCATTTGGAAAAGATTGAAAAAAAGCCGTGGGCCTATACATCAGGCGGAACTATGTCCACTTTGGTAAGCTGCTACTATAAATTGAATGATAAACCGACGGAAGTGAACAGGTGGGTCGACAATACATCAGAGCTATGTGCTTTTTTAGTCGATACCATGAAGTCCATTGCACCTAAAATCATGGAAAGATATCTTGGCAATTCCGCGACAAAATCGATGCTCATTCATTCTCCAACACATGCTTTTCTGCTAAAGCCGGGCTTGCCGATTTTTAAATCTGCCTGGCAAAGCGATGTTTACACTTATACCTGGATCAAGGATAAAGTTGTCGTTCCACAAAAATCCTTTTACGAAAATCTTTGGCTCGATGAGGAAATGATGAATTTTCTCATCGACAGGCTTACTCAAACGATTCCGCAAGATATTCGTCACTATTTTAAAAAGACATTTTCTCATTTGTATGGAAACAAACATCCGTCGTCTTTCAGAGCCTTGCTTGCCGAGCGCCTGCTATCAGATAAGGGCTTTATACGGCATGGCTATTATGCCGTGCATCCAGACCAAATCGATAGCATGTTATTTACCCTCCTTCCGCTGTTTCACCGCCATTCCCTTAAGGAACGCATCCAAGCCATTTTTTCTGCTATTCCCATTTTTTCCGAAGAAGATAAAGTGGGTCTGCTAAAACTCTTCGATGAGCTGTCATCGTCCTCTCAATCTACAGGGGTGATGGGCGCAAATGAATTGCAAGATATTTGCAAAGGGCTTATTTGCCTGTATTTCAATATGACACATTCTGAAGTTGATTTTCATGCTCTAATCAGTGCAACTGCCCAAAATCTTGGATTTGCGTCCCCGGCCCCATTTATTTTTGCAGACACGAATTGGGTTAAAGATGAATTTGGTTTTGTCGTCAACCCGGGCACGGGTGAATTTGAGTTATGGAGGGTAGACATCACAGGGCGGGTGGGATTTCCCATGTCGCCATGGAAAAAATGGCTGGACGGAAGCCATCGCCAGCCGACATGGGGGGTTTGCAATCGCCCCTATGAATATAGCTACAGTCCTTCGCAAATGAAAATAAGCGACTCGGGACTTATCAATAAGATGCGCTTCCTTCCAGAAAAGAAATTTTTAAAATAATAGACTTCTTGCATAATTCACATCCTTGCCCGTGTCCGAACCGCGTTCTTGTTGTTTGTTATATGGACAATGGACGACATGAGACAATTGCAGAATTGACAATAAAATAATTTAACAAGATCGTCTCCGGCAAGCAAGATTAAGATCATGATCAAGATCGAGATTAAGAACATTCCTAATCTCGATCTTGATCATGATTTTAATCTTGCTTGCCAAAAAGCGTTTGAACTGGACTTTTACAATTGTCTCATGCCGTCCATTGTCCTTAAAACAAAAAGACTCTCGTGCTTCCTCTTAAGGCTCTGCGGTAAACTTGCTTAACAAGCGCCTAATTACCTGATGGAAGAGCAGCCCCCCAAAGCGCACAGTTCCCAAACATCTGATCGTTCTCCTGAGATTCAAGCCAGACAGCGACAGCATGACCTGAGGGACTGACCTTAACGCGAGGGGAATGGATCAATTTCTGTGACGCAAACAGATCTTCCGCAGGGGCCCACACCCCGTTTGGAGAACGTAGCGCCGTTTGGACAGTAGAATTTTTTCCATTTGTCTTTGTCCACAGGGCAACTGCATGGCCTGAACTATCTACAGCAACACTTAATTCATACATCTGACCATTTTCAGATAGTTGAACGGGTGTACCCCATCCCTGATCAGGCACATAGGTACTGCACATCACGCCGCCATTTTGCCCGGCTGATTCTATCCAAAGGGCAATTGCATTGCCATTTGGGTCCATGGCTATGACCGGCCACTGTGCATCTTTGGTTCCATCAGACAGCGACTGAGGCGATGACCAGACACCTCCATGCGGTAATCCTGAAGCTAAGACAGCATAATGCGATTTATTTTGTAGTTCAGACCACAAGACAATGGCATTTCCTTGATTATCCGTTACTGCAGAGGGGGTAATAGCAACATTTTTAGTATTGGAAAGAACGAGATTTTGCCCCCACGTCTTTCCATCAAATGCGACTGACCCAATATCGGAATAGAGAAAACCTTCATATTTCTGCTTTTCCGATACAGCTACAGCATTTCCATTACGATCAACTGAGACTGCGGGAAAAAGAGCCGCTTCTGAGGCGGTAGAAAGGGTAACTGGCAAAGACCACCCGGTGTTTTGTTTACGCACCGATCCTTGCAAAACGATGCTGCCATAGTTCTTAACAAGGCACCATACGGCGACAGCGCCGCCCCATTCTGAGTTTACTCCAAGCGCTAATTCGTTGGCATCTTCAAATAATTGATTAGGATCATCAAAGGTAACATTCACAATATCAGACCACTTTCCTGATAATGGCAGTGTTGCACTCTGCACCTTGTGGTTGCCTCCGTTAGAATACCTCCATATAGAAATCGTATCTCCAAAGCAATCAAATCCGACTTTCGGCATATCCGACCCCGGCTGGGAAATGGCAACAGGAGAAGACCAGCTTCCATTCGCCTGCAGTCGGGAATACTGGACAACGTATGTCTCATACTGTTCTCCTGTCCGCCACACACATGCAGCATTGCCGTTTTTGTCGACAGCAAGATCAATGTCTTCTGCAAAGCTTGGCGCAATTTGCGCTGGTTTCGACCAATTAGCAGCAGATAGTTGCGACAACGATATAAAAAAACAAGCAAATGAGGCTTTTTTGGTTACACTTAATATTTTCTTAAAACCCAACATTTTCCCTCCTCTTGTAAAGCAGCTTTACATATCATCTAATGATAACTCGTCATCTAGTGATAACTCGACTGTATCCCGTTTCCTTCATCGCCTGGGCCGCTCGGGTAAACGGTATCGGGATAATATGGGGTCGCAGGGTAATAACCCGCAGCACCGACCCCAACTGCTCCTGCAGCCCCTACTGCACCAGCAGCAGCTCCTCGATCATAGGCTGAAGCCCGGCTAAGGGCAGGTGTTCTTTGAAGAGGTCTGTCGTATGGTCTTCCGGCTGCACCACCGGCCGGACGGCCCATACCGCCGGGACCAAAACCTCCTCCCGGCCTGCCGCCTCTTAAGACTACATCATCTGTTTCCATTGAAGAAAAACCTTGTAGTATAAATAAAAAAGACAATAGGCACAAAGCACAAGTTACTAATGCGATATTTTTATACATTATTCCTCCTTGGAAACAGTAATTGGTTCTATATTCGGCAAAGCTTTATCGCCTATTTTTCGATCGACGGAAGAAAACTTGTAGCTTTTGCCATTAACTTTTGTATACACATTTGTCATCGTTCCTTGGGTGCCATCGCTCAAAGTATAGTTCATACGGACGCGCCAATTATTCCCTTCCTGCGACCAAAAGCCGGCTCCAAAACCACCATCGGAATCATAAATCCATGAACGTATTTTCTTTTCAACAGGATCCCATCCAACGATTTGAATCCCTTCCATGGCCGTCACACCATAAACTTTCATATTGAATCGTTGCATGATGAAGTTCTTAAACCGGTCCCACTCCGTTTTAAAAGTGATATCGACATTTTCATCTTTATCCTCCCAATTCCCGATCATCCACTCTAATTCTTTTAAATGGGCGTACACTTGTGGCGCAGGAGCCACTTCGATGTCCCGGATTGAATGAATGTACCATTCTCCATTTTTTTTAACCAATTGCGCCTCTCGGGCATTTCGTTGAATAAGCGCCCCTTTGTCAAAAAGTTCAACAACTCCTTGAACAGTTGCCTGATCATCTCCGGTAAATTCAGTTTTTGAAGGCTTGAAGACAAATTTTAGGCCCCTGGTTTGAATTTCCTGCATTCTGGGCCTAAAAAATTGAGAAATTTCTTCCCTGCCTGAGACTGCCTCTCCGGTTGCCGGGTTAGTCACCTCAGCGTCTTCGGTAAAATAGGAAACGAAATCATTTAATTTCCCCTGATTCATTGCCTGAATAATATTCTGAAGGCGATCTGAAAGCTGCTTGTCAGACGCATTTTGCTCTAATGACGACAAGTTTCCAAATAGACACAGGAAACCCAAAATTCCAATCATAATATTGAACATATATACCCTTTTTCTATGGTGTGTCACATCAACAGCATCATTTCTTAAAAAATTGATTATGTCAATAATTTTAAAATATAAAATTGACTCCTATATAGGTGTTATGGACAATGGACAACATGAGACAATTGCAGAAGTCTTTGGATTAAAAACAACCGATAATAATTCAACGCAAAGGCGCAAAGACGCAAAGATAATAAACAGCTTTCAAGGATATACGTCACAGACATGATCAACGATTATAACGATATAACGATAAAAACGATAAAGACTCTGTATAAGGAAATTTATAGCTTGATTTGACCCATTCACTTTTATCGGGTGACCCGATAAAAGTGAGACGCTTTAAGCCGCTACTTGAAAGGCGAGCTAAGGAGATTTAAAGCGCTCTGAAATCGCCTTTTAAGTAGCGGCTTAATTTGAGATACGTTAGAAGCCAATTCTTGAACTTGTTTTTATCTTTGCGTCTTTGCGCCTTTGCGTTGAATATTTTGCTAGCCCTGAATAATCTAAGACTTTTGCAATTGTCTCACATGGACAACATGAGACAATTGCAGAAGTCTTATAAACTGTCTTAGATTACTGAAGGCAAAGAAATATTAAACACAAAGGCACAAAGACACTAAGGATTGAATTCTCTCTTTGTGCCTTTGAGCCTTCGTGCCTTTGTGTTTAATTTGTTTGAATTTTAAATAGGTTCTTATTAGATGACTACTTCCCAAAACATTACCCGAATGACTTCCAAAGATTTTTTATGGCACCGTCTCCACTCTCTATCGGGGATTTGGCTCGTCGTTTACTTATGTGTCCATTTATTTACGAATTCGCAGGCGGCCTTAACACCTGACGGATTTATCCGTTCGGTCAACTCTATACACGAGATTCCATTTTTACCTGCGGTCGAGGTTGCAGTGCTGGCCATTCCCATCCTGATTCATCTGATCTGGGGAATCAAATATTCAAAAGCAAAATTTAATTCTTTTGGCAACACTGGCAAGGCACCATATCTTCCTCAATATCCCGTCAACCATGCTTTCACCTGGCAAAGGATCACGGCATGGTTTTTGATCCTTGGTATATTTGCCCATGTTGTCCATATGCGTTTTTTGCAATATCCCTTATCGACGCAAACTGACAATAAGCCTTTATACGCTGTACAAGTCACTCCTGACGAAAAATTAAATGATCTGGCCTCAAAACATGGCATCGAAATTTTAACACCCGTAGAAGCTAAAAAAATCTTTAAAGAGAAATTGAGCGGTACGGGACAGCCAATTGCCGTCGCCGACAACTTTGGCTCCGTTGAATTATTCATGCTGCGGGAAACATTTAAGTCGCCCTTCATGCTCGCATTTTATACTTTGCTTGTATTGACTGCTTGTTTTCATGCGTTTAATGGGCTATGGACAGCTATGATTACCTGGGGAATCACTTTATCCATACGCTCCCAACAAATGATGCGCTATTTTTCAAACGCTCTCATGTGCATTGTGGCGATACTAGGACTATGTGCCATTTGGTTTACTGTATAGGGAGTGTTTCCAAAAGTATTTGGATAGGCCGGATTTATTTTTTCAAGGGTATAATTTCCCTTAAGAGCAGGGTTATAACTAACCGTATAAGACCTATTTTCCGCTGGAGGAGATAAATCGCTAATGAATACGAATACATCGAAAATTGTCTTTATAGAAGATTTATCATCCTTTAGGTTTAGCCTAAATCCCCGAGAACACTTGCGATGAAAATTATTGGTATTTGCTTGTTTGGTGGGATCGGCAACACAGAGCGACAGGATGTTTTTGAGCATTTTTAAAGCAGCTATATTAATACTTTCGACATATGCCTGGGCGCTTCTCGCGTTATCAAATTCGAACATGATTGTCCTGGCATCGTCTACAATGTGAACTTTAGTCAAGCCGTTAATCTGGAAAGTGTGTTCTTTCCAATTAGTCTGGAAAACGGGTATTTGCAACATGATCTTCCTCTACTTTTATACCGGAACAAATGAATTTATACCATACCAGTTAAATATTCTACAATGTTCCAATGCGATCCGGTATAAATTCAAGTTATTTTTTCATTGGCTGAGACATGCCTTTTCAGATAATATTAAAACAATATGACCAATCATCAGTTACCGGGTAAATCCTAATGAGTGAAAAAAATAAAAAAGCGATCGTTGTCGGCGGAGGATTAGCCGGACTTTCGGCAGCGATGAAACTTGCCGAAAACGACTGCCGCGTGCAAATTATTTCCGTCACTAAAGTCAGACGATCCCACTCAGTATGCGCGCAAGGGGGTATTAATGCGGCAATCAATTTAAAGGGGGAAGATGATTCTCCGATTATCCATGCTTACGACACAATCAAGGGGGGCGACTTTCTGGCAAATCAACCTCCTGTCCTGGAAATGTGCCTGGCAGCTCCTGCAATCATTTATATGATGGACCGCTTCGGATGCCCATTTAATCGCACTCCAGAGGGAAATCTCGATTTTCGCAGATTTGGAGGCACATTATACAATCGGACAGCCTTTTGCGGGGCATCTACAGGACAGCAGCTCCTTTATTCCCTGGATGAACAAGTCCGCCGCTATGAAGTGAAAGGAATGGTGGAAAAGTTTGAAAATCATGAGTTTTTGCGCCTGGTCCTTGACGAACAGGGTATTGCGAGAGGAGTCGTCATCATGGACCTCTTTAACTTAAAATTAGACGTTCTTAAAGCCGATACCGTTGTCATAGCTACGGGAGGCTGCGGGCTGATCTTTAAAAAATCGACCAATTCGACTTTCTGCACAGGTGCCGCAAATGGCAGGTTATACCGGCAGGGAATGAAATACGCGAACGGGGAATTTATTCAGATCCATCCGACAGCAATTCCTGGAAACGATAAGATGCGCCTCATGTCCGAATCGATCCGCGGCGAAGGGGGGCGCATCTGGGTTTATGGCGATTCCACAAAGACTATTCTTACCGCAGATGGACGAACAATCCCCTGCGGTGTTACCGGTCAGCCCTGGTATTTTCTGGAAGAGATGTACCCGGCCTTTGGAAATTTAGTGCCTCGCGATATCGGCTCAAGAGAGCTTTTGCGCATTTGCGATTTAGGATTAGGGGTCGATGGAGAAATGCAGGTTTATTTAGATGTCTCCCATCTTCCGGAAGAAAAGAAAAAGAAGTTAGCGTCTGTTTTGGATATTTATAAAAAATTTACCGGCGAGGATCCTGCCAAATTGCCCATGCGCATTTTTCCGGCTGTTCACTATACCATGGGGGGCGGATGGGTGGATTGGCCTGCGGCAGATGATCCTGACCGCTGGTCAAGATACCGGCAAATGACGAATATCCCCGGTTGTTTTAATGTCGGGGAATCCGATTATCAATATCATGGCGCAAATCGTTTAGGGGCCAATTCCCTGCTGTCTTGCATTTTTGCAGGGTTGATTGCGGGTCAGGAAGTCCCAAGATACCTCGATTCTCTCTCCACTCATTGCACACAAATTCCAGATAATATCTTCTCATACGCAATACAAGAGGAATTACAGCTTCAGAAAAAATTGTTGGCCGGCAATGGCAAGGAAAATATCTATTGTTTACATGATGAACTTGCCGATTGGATGGTCAAATATGTCACTGTGCACAGAGATAACCGGACTCTTGAAGAAACTTTAGATAAAATCCAAACACTTAAAGAAAGGTATCAAAACATCTCACTGGACGATCATTCCCGATTTGCCAACCAGTCTCTTGCCTTTGCCATGCAATTTGGTCCCATGTTAGATATTGCCGAAATCATTACGATGGGAGCCCTTGCACGCAACGAATCAAGGGGATCCCACTTTAAATCCGAATACCCGCAAAGACTCGATGAATGGCAGGTCACGACAATTGCAACCTATGATACGCAAACAGGGCGCCCGAAACTCAGCTATGAACCTGTCGATACCCGGCATCTCGATCCGGTATTAAGGGATTACCAGCATGCGCATAAAGTGAAACCTGCATTAAAAAATATTCCTGGGGACATTGAGAGCTTGTTTAATCATTGAAAGCTCGAGGAGGCTATATTGAATACCTTTATCCTTAAAATTTTCCGGGGAACGCCCGGTAATCAATATTGGGAAGAATTCATCCTTGAAAAGCAGCCTGGTTTGAATGTCATCGCATGCTTAATGGAGATTCAAAAAAATCCGGTCAACCGGGAAAAGAAACGGGTTGCGCCGGTCGTATGGGAGCAAGGGTGCCTGGAGGAGGTGTGCGGATCGTGTTCGATGCTCATTAATGGTTTTCCGAGGCAGGCATGTACGGCTCTTATTGAAAACCTCCTGAAAGCAACGAACGGAAATGAAATTACATTAGCCCCCTTTTCGAAATTTCCCCTTGTGCGCGATTTGATCGTCGACCGTTCAATCATGTTTGACAATCTGAAAAAAGCCCATGCATGGGTCGATGTCGATGGACCGTTTGATTTAGGGCCTGGACCTAAGATCAGCCCCGAAAAACAAGAGGTCATGTACTCGATTTCAAAATGCATGACATGCGGATGCTGCGTGGAAGCCTGTCCTCAAAGCTATCAGGGTTCAAAATTCGTTGGGCCGTTCATTTTTGCACAGGTCCGTTTTTTTAACGATAATCCAACGGGTAAAATGAAGCAGGATGTACGCCTAAATGCCATGATGGAAGAAGGGGGGGTCACAGGTTGTGGTAAAGCGCAAAACTGCCAAAAGGTGTGCCCCAAGGAAGTTCCTTTGGTCGAATCAATTGCAGCTCTGGGACGGGATGTATCCGTGCAAGCCGTTAAAAATCTATTTAGTCTGCCAGACCGGGATTAAGCAGTGAAAAAAAGCAGTATAGAAATCATTTCGATCGGCACTGAACTATTAAAGGGGCGGATCGTCAATACGAATGGCGCTGAAATCAGCCGTACATTAATGATGAATGGATTTCCAACGAGCCGCCACACTGTTGTTTCCGATGAGCCTGCGCAATTGAAAGCGGCTTTTATCGAAAGCATGAAACGAAGCCAAGTCGTCATTACAACCGGAGGACTTGGGCCCACGTGCGATGATCTGACAAGACCAATTGCAGCAGCCCTCTTTGATTCCGATTTTTATCTGGATGAAACAATTTTAAAAGATTTACAGAAACGGTATGGCCCAAACGTCATCAGCCTGGAAGATCAGGCAACGCAGCCTAAAAATGCGATCATCCTCAAAAATGACTTGGGAACAGCGCCGGGATTAATTTTTCATAACGAAAAAAACACCCTGATCCTAATGCCTGGGGTATCGAAAGAAATGCGGGCAATCTTGCAATCCCAAGTCATTCCTTACCTCCTCAAGAATTTTACTCAAGAACATTACGACAGGCGTCATTTGCATTTTTTTAACCTTAGCGAGACCCTGATCGACCCTTCTATGCGCGAATTGCAAAGGCAATTTCCCGGCATTGAATTTGGCATTTATCCCTCGCATGGGATTGTTTCTGTTGAGGCAATGGTAAGAGGTAAAAATAAAGACCTGTCCGAACAACTATCCGAGGCTTGTCAGAGCCTTAAAACTCGTTTTATAGATCATTATTTTGAATCCGAGAATGGAAAAATAGAGGAAGAGATCCATCGAATTTTTATAGAAAACCACTTGACACTTAGCCTTGCCGAATCGTGTACCGGAGGAAGCATCGCTTCGAGGCTGACGCAAAAAGCCGGCGCATCGGCATTTTTTCTGGGGAGTCTGGTTTGCTATTCCAATGAGATGAAACATGAGATCTTGAGAGTGCCGAAAGATATTTTATCGCAATATGGGGCTGTCAGCGAACAAACGGTCTTATCTATGGTAACAGGCCTTCTTAAAGTCACGCAAAGCGATTTTGGATTAGCCGTTTCCGGCGTTGCAGGCCCGACAGGAGGAACTGAAAGAACTCCCGTAGGAACAGTTTGGGTTGGGGTTGGGAAGAAAGGTGCAAAGCCTTTTGCCAAGTGCCTGCATGCCACCGGCAATAGGGAGATGGTGATCGAGTACACTGTGAACTGTGCGCTTGGGATATTGCGAAATGCGGTTTTAGGGTAAGCGTCAATTCGAAGGCCTTATTGCATAATTATATTTAGTATTATCTATTTGATTATTAATAATTTAACCGCAGAGATCGCAGAGCACGCAGAGAGGGAATAACCGCAGCAGGAACCAAGGGTAACATTTATCCATAAATATCGAGAAAAGCATGCCTATAGCAAACGCTCTTGCTGGCAGCTTTCCGCCCAATCCCGAAAAATTTGGAGTACTTCTGGTAAATTGATTGGGCCACATCGTCCTTCAAATTTATTATTTTCAATAAAACAAATAAGCCAGTTGTGATCGGAACACTCTTTTTCAATTTTTTGAAAATTCAGATCTTGCAATTCAGTATCTTCTAAATTAATACTAATGGACCAACCAGGATTATCCATTGAATCTACATGTATACCTTGTCCATGCTCCCAATCACCATTACAATGATCATAATACCATTTTAGCAACCATAAAAAAACATTTTCATTCATAGATAGTATTCCAATTAATCTGGTATTTCCCATAATTGAGGAGGTCTAATGCCACCTTTGAGGATGTTCACGTGGTAGCATCGTTATATATCAGGCCTTCAGCCTGAAGGCCTGAGTTATAGTGAATAGACCTGGTGAACATGTACTAATATATGGTTGTTGACGTAAGGGAGTTTTGCTTTGGGTTTAAAGGCTTCTAAATGAACATGGGGTCTCCAAGAATCATATTTGCCAAGCAACGAATTTCTCTAATGATCATGACATTCATACCATCAACGTGATTGTCTCCGGTTTCATGTTAGAAGGCTTGCTTATGGCAAACGGTCTTTTTGGCATCTTTCCGCCCAGTCTCTAAAAATTTGCAGAACTTTATCAAGATTACAGCAACCACATGATGCTTCAAATGCATTGTTCCTCAGCAAACAAAAGTACCAATTCATTTCATCAATTTCAAATTGAACAGAAGAAAAAGGGACCCCCTCGCATTCGGTTCCTTGTAAATTTATTACTACATACCAACCAGGATTATCTACTGTCTCAATTTTAATACCATATTCATGTTCCCAATCTCCATCACATTGTGACTTATACCATTTCTGTAACCACTCAAAATTATTTTCCATTTTTTACCTTGGTATTTCCCATAATTGAGGGGGTCTGATCCCTCCAGCACATAGAGGATCATGCATATGGGGTGTTTTTATTTCCTTTTGAAGAATTTTATTAGTATGCCCTTTACCATTTCCATCGTATCTTTTTACACTTTCCCAAGGATTTGGATTCTTAAAATTGCTTTGAGGTTTAAAAGTTTCATAATGGCTAATTTTACCAGTTATAGAATCACGTCTGAATACTGAATGGGCTCCCATTGCATTTGCATCTGCAACAAATCTGTTACGTCCAATTTTTTGAGCAACTTCCGTTATCCCCTTCCCCACATCAAATGCTACTGCTTCTCCCCCTCTTAAAGCAGAAGTTCCCTTTGAGAAGCATGAAGCAAGTACAGCAAAGTCAAAAAAAGCTTCTCCATAAACTGTGCATCGCTCACTAAATGGTACAATTGAATCGAGATAATATGCCTTCATGCATCCAGGCGCAAAAGCACATCCTAGACTCTCGATGGGAGCTTCTCTGAACCTTTGGGACAATTCACCCCATTCATTCACACTTATATAAAATAAATTTTTGATATAATAAACGATGTAATTATTTGATTTTTTATACCAACAATTAAATCATTAGAAATTTGAAAAAAGAGAGAATTAGAATCATCATCAGTTAATTTTATTTTTAGGATTCCTTCATTTGAATATTCATAAATTGGTATAAACCTAAATGAATATCGATCGGTATTTTCATACCCCTCAAGAATTTTTAATAAACCAACTCTGCAAATTTCTGGAAGTTTTATTTTATCTACATATACCCAGTTTTTTTTATTTGTAAAAGCATCTAGTGAAATAAATTTTTTATTCAAAGAATTAAAGGTAATCGTTAATGTGTCATATATTAATAAAAATTGATCAAATATTTTATAGGAATTTGTTTCATATTCAAGTGAATATTCATTTTGATAATAAAATCCTTTTCCCGATTCCTCGTACTCATTTTCAAAAACACCTAATTTTAATTCCATATTTAACAGCTCACTCGTAATGAAAATGAAATATTTTCTTGTCTACTTCACTATAAATAATATTCAGTTCATATTCTTTGTTGTTTTTGAATATGTTGCGAATAATTTTAGTTGTGTTTGCAGTCATTTGGGGATCTGGTATTTTAGTACCACTATTAATTGCTTCAGCAAGAATATGACGTGGTACATATCGATTGGGATTAGACATATGTTTCATTGTTGCGTGGGTGAAGTTTAATTCCTTGGCTAAGTTTACACTGGCCTCAACTTCCCCTATAAGTTTCACACCCCCCCTCCCCACATCAAAAGCTACCGCTTCTCCCCCTCTTAAAGCAGCAGTTCCCTTTAAGACGGATGAGACAAGTACAGCAACGTCAAAACAGGCATCACCATAGGCTGAACAATGGTCAGCAAGTGAGGCATTTGAATCGAGATAATATGCCTTCATGCATCCGGGCGCAAAAGCACACCCTAGGCTTTCCATGGGAGCTTCTCGGAACCTTTGTGACAATTCACCCCATTCATTCCAGGTATTGTGCATTTTATTGTTGAGAGCGGAAGAGTCACCATAGTATTCATATTCAAAATCGGCGTTCAGCCAATGACCCATATTGCTGGCGGAATGGAAAGCGCCTGCACCGAAGTTGTATGCCCCAGCTCCAAATCCTCTACAAAAGTTTAGACCTCCCTCCCATAGACTTTCCCCCCAAAGGCCATAAGCATCGATCCGGTTTAGAGGATTATTACATAAATAGGCATAGAGATTTAGACCATCTATAAACTCGGCAGGATCAGGAGAGGTCCAGCGGGCAATCTGGGGATCATAGTAGCGCCTTCCAAAATAAATTAGCCCTGTCTCAGGATCAAAACGTTTACTTGCAAAGCGCCAGGGGTTGAGATCTCTATTTTCGTTTAGTTCACTGCCAAACGAAGAATAGTGATACACTTTTGAGGGTTTACCGTCAGATGTCAGAAGCATTGAGACATTGCCGAAGATGTCATGAAGGGGAATGAAGAACTCCTGGTCAAGTTTGATGGCTATGGCAGATCCATGTTCAGAACCATCCATGCTTAAAATGCGAAGTTCTTGCATCTTCCCATTTCTGAACATCCCAATTTCATTTTGTCCATCATAGAGATAGCTCTCTTCGCCCTTTGAAAGGCGGCGATCAAATGGGTCGTAAACGTAATGAACCGATTGATCAGGAGTTACGACAGAAATCATCCGGTTGAGGGCATCATAAGAATAATGGGTGATCTTTCCGTACTCATTTTTTTGAATGCGATTCCCATTGCAATCGTACGTGTATTTAATGTTATCCTGCTCCAGAAGCTGGTTTAAAGAATCTATTGCACAAGGGAGTTGATCTTTGGCAATTCGGTTGTGAAGGGAATCATAAGCAAAATCATGACTCTCTGCCCCTTCTTCAGATGTAAGCCGATAAAGATCATCGTAATGAAACTTTCTGGGAATAGTACCTGAAGAATCTTCCATTTGATCGGAAAGAACATTTCCCGCTTTATCAAAGCTTTGGATCGAATGCCGCAAAGCCGCATGGTTTAAGCTAAGCCGTCTTTGATTGCAATCATAGAGATAGCTTATTGTGCCTGCTTGTTTTGGCAGAGTGCTTTTTAGGAGATTTCCCGATTCATCATAGGCATCAAATGTATGTGTCATTTCATTGCATGTGACCGACTTGAGGTGGCAGGCGTCATATGCAAAATGAACTTCCACATTTTCAGGAAGGATCATTTGCGTCTTTCTGTCCAGACAATCATAGGAATAGCCGATGTGTAGACCATTTCCCAAAATTTCTTTTTCGAGCCGCCCTTCGGGGGTAAAGATCCGATAGGTTGTTTGGCTATTCACCGCATCTTCCACTGCAGTGACCTGGTCGTTCCGGTTATAGGTGTAACGATAAGAAATAGTACCGTCAGATGCAGATAGTGCGGAAAGCCTCCCTTTCGCATCATAGGCATGTAACAAAACAGTCCCATCCGGCTTTATGTAAGAAGCTTTTTGGCCGGATTGATTATATGAGTGGGTGGTTGTTCGCTTGTGTGGAGTATCGGGATTCTCGGTTTGCATGATCATTTGATGCATGGAATTATAGATCCATTCACAGACATATTGCGAGCGATAAACACCATCGATCAAATTCTCTTCTTCAATGCGCAGCAAGTCTCCTTCGAGATTGTACAAGTATTTTTTCTGTGAGAGAGGCAGCCCATACGCATTTACTTTTTGCCTTTCGATTGTCCTTCCAAGGGGATCTTTTATCTCAATCGTTACATTTCCCATTGGATCCATTGTATGAATCTTGGTGCCGACAAGTCCACCATCTAAGGGATAACGATAGTCGTACAGGTACTCCGTGACATTTCCTTCGGGGTCGATCTCTTTGAGAATTTCCTGACGGCTGCTATAGAAAGACTGGGAAAGGGACTTTCCCGTTTTCGTTTGAGTTTTCTGTCCAAATGAATTGTATTCGTATTCCGTCTGAAGGTAGATTCTGCCTTCCAGATCTTTAGTAACTTCTGAAAGAATTTGCCCTATTAAGTCGTAGGTATACTCCTTTATCCTTGCTTCTTGATCTGAAATCCAAGAGATTTCCTGAAAAATGTTTCCAAGGGAATCGTATATGTATGTTGTCTTTGATTTTCCCGCTGTTTTTTCAATCAGGCGGGCGGCTCCATCGTATTTGTAGATGGTCAACATCCCTTCCCCATCCTCTTCGGAAGTCAATAGGCCGCCCTTATAGGCCCTTTTACTTTGGCTTAAAAGCTGTCCTTCAGGACTATAGAGTTCCTCCGAAACG
Organism: Chlamydiota bacterium; assembly: GCA_013287905.1. Taxonomy (GTDB): domain Bacteria; phylum Chlamydiota; class Chlamydiia; order Chlamydiales; family Parachlamydiaceae; genus JABDCW01. Next base: position 48,939 of record JABDCW010000003.1, read on the forward strand.
ATCTGATTTTGGCAGTCTCTTAGGTAAAGAGTATAGCTTTGATTTTTATGGACAGTTTTATATAGAGCCCCATTCAGGTAATATTCAAATTGCTCTTTTGTTCCATCCGGATAATTTATATGAAGAGTGTCGCCATTACTATTGTACTGTGTGTGCGTTGTAAATCCAAGTCTATCCTTATGCAAGATTTGATGACCTAACGTGTCGTAGAAAAATGACTCTATTGGCTGAACAACAGTGCCATTACTAACTACCGCAGGATAAGTGATGGATTGGAGCTTATTCTCATCGTTATAAGAAAAATAGGTGGTATGCCCCTGATGGCCCGTTGTAGATATTCTATTTCCGACAAGATCATAGCAATGCCGGGTTTCAAAAGATCGCCCATCCTTGTGCCGCTCTTCTACCCGTATTAACCGGTTCATCAGGTCGTAATCATAGTGTGTAGCAAACCCGTGCGAGCCATTTTCTTCGAAGATCAGATTATCGTTTTTATCGTAACTTCTTCGAATTTCCTCTTTAAGGGCATTGATCTCTTTAACGACATTTCCATGAGGGTCATATTCCCAATAGAGAGTATATTGAAGGACATTTACAGCATCAAAGACTTCCTGCTGAATCAGTTTTCCATCAATGGCATAGCTATTGACAGTCCGCTTTAACTGTCTTTCCTCATTTGTCTTAAGATCTAAGAATGTCTCGGTGACTTGTTGAGGCAAACCAAAAGGGGCGCAAGCGGTGGGGAGAAAATGGGTGATTTTTCTGAAAGTGATTCCTGAAATATCTTCCTTATTGCTTGTAGAACCATCATCGACTATTTTTTTAGTAAGAAACAAATTCTCATCATAGTCGTTAAATTCCCTGAGTAAAATTTGGGTTTCACTATTGACGACAAGCTTTGAAGTGACTGCGCTGCTGTTGGGGTAGTAACTATAGAGAATTCCTTTTCCATTACTTTCCCGGTCAGTGAGCACATCATTCCCGTCGCTGTAGGAAAAATGATGATCATAACAATCAGCGCCATTTGGGACGGGTTTAGAATTCCCATCCAGAATAATTTGTGGCGAATTTTTTCCTGTGATATTTCCGTAACTGCTCGACCTTGTTACATTGCCCCTGTCATCGTAGTCAAATACTTGCCCTTTCAAAATATTGGCATAGGGATCTCTTACATATTTGGCAAAGAGATTGCCATCCGATTCATAATAAAATGAATCCCTTGAAATTTCTTGGGCAAAGCTATTATAGCGAAGAACATGGATTAATCGTTCATCCTGGTCGTAAATGTAGGTCATCTTCTGATTGTAGGGATCGATAACATCTGTAGAACCAAATAGCAGTTTCCCTTGAGATTTATTGAAGCGATAAGAAAAACGATGCGTGGCAAGATATTCCCCATTTTTCCCAATAGGAGCTTGAATTTCTTTTACGCGATCAACCAAGTCCCCTCCCTTTTCATAATAGATAAATTTTAAACCTCTACCTTCGGGGAGGGTTTTTTCATTGATGATTAAATGATGATCATACCGGCAGGATTTTGTGTAGGAGTATTTAACAGTTGGCTTTTCCGGATTTTCAATAGAATTTAAATACAAAGTTTCCCAGATTATCCCATTCTTATTTCGCTTTTTCTTTTCGAAATGATAGGTGACTTTTTTTCCTGTTGAGGAGTCAACAACGAGTTCCCTACCATGTTTAGGATAGGTAAAATTAAGTTTACCATAGACAAGAGTATCTGCCCGGTTCCCTTGGCGAATTTCTGCTATATCGAGATCTCGATTATAGCGAAAATGTTTTTTTGTTCTGTCTGAATTGGTTTCTTCATAGAGAGCGAAGGATACCCAGCTACCCTCTCTTTGGCCCTGTAGAAAAAGTTGCGCGGTACCATCCCCAGAAATAAGCTCTCCTGAACATCTATATTTTTTGTCTCTATTATTGAAAGAAAGAATGTTGTTTTTGATATTTGTTTTGCCACTTATCTTTTTTGATCCACAGTTTGTGTACCCTTTAGTAGGAGTAAATGTAAAAGCTATTTTTCCTTTCGGTTTGTGTTTCAAACTGACTTCAAATTTCGCTCTTGCCCCATGCGGCGATGTTACAAGCGCTGTGCCTGTGCCTTTGGGGTCTGGCTGGTAATAAAAGATTGGGGTCGGTTCAATAAAATGCCAACTTCTGTATAGATCGGCACCCGAGGTATCCCCACTGCAATATGTACGTTGGAGCATAAAAGGACGAGGGCCTGGAAGAACCAAATCCTGCTCGTGGATCACAAGCTCGCCGGTAATTGCAGACACATGGCCGGCGACAATTGAGCTCGACAACCCTTCTGTAGAGGCAAGGGAGTCTGTAGTCAGAGAATCAAATTCAGCTCCGGAAATCGTGGCAAATAGAAAAAGCAGCACACATAGTAATATTTTTTTCATATCAGGAATTTCTTTGGATGAGTTGTGAATGAGATTATATATTGGCCAATAATAGTTCAAGAAAAAATTAGAACGTGCAGCAATTCTAATCTCAACCGTTATTAGACTTTTGAAGATCCTCATGCTCAAATGCAGAGGACATCCGATCGATTTCTGCTTTTTTTATTTTAAATTTCGCAGCCTCCTTTCGCCACAAAGCCGTAGCCCCACTCACTTCTCTCAAGATTTTTCTTGCCTCTGTGGAGTCGATATCAAAATAATGGGCCACACTCAATGCTAAATCAATGGATGCACTGGGGTCTGTCAGATCGATGGCTGTGGAGAGGATTCTTGGTTTGATATCTGTTGGCACAGGATTCAAATCATAAGCGGGCGATATGCGCCAACCTTGCAAGCCTGAATAAAGAAATGCGTGATTACGCAAGTGGTCATCTACGTTAGATACCAAAACATTAAAAACAATCCGGCGCCAAAGGGATGCTAAATCTTCTTTAGGGGAAGCACTCATTTGACGTATGGCATCTGCTATTTCAAGATAACTATGCATTTCATTATCTCTCGCAGAAAGAGCGCTCATAGCAGACAGGAATGGAATACGAAAGTAACCTTTTCGATCAAACCGCCTGGATATAAGAATTTGCTTGTGACCGATAGATTCGAGACGCCATTGAGGGACATCAATTCCTGCTTTGCCGGCTAGAGTAAGAGTAACCGCTTCCCATGCAATGATATTTATTTCATCGCTATCGCTTGGAAATTTAGCAATGCTTAAGTGCCCATCTTTATCCCTTACAGAAGCCTTGGGTCTGGCTCCGCCTAAAGATGATCCGGGAGCCAGCAATAATCGAAGGTCTTCTTCAGTATCCGAATCCTGCAAAACGTGAGTTGCTGCTGTAAGAAGTTTACCAACTGAAACTAAAGGGGGAATATGATTCTTATGATAAGTCGTTAGAAAAGGACCCTGCTCACTCTCTTTAAAGCGGATGGCTCCTTGTCTGCCTTCGTCATCAACCATTAATAAGAAATCGATTTCTTTTAAAGCGCGCGGGGTTCTTTTCTCTTTTTCAGCATCTTTTCTCTCAGAACGCCGCATGAGCAGGCGTCCCCAACGATCAGGAGCAGAATCATCAATGGCTCCAAAAATCGGCTTATCAGCTGATGCATGAAAAGAGCCGCCAGCTAATTTTAAAGCCGGGTCCAGTGAAAATCGGTTTGTATGCTGCAGCCACTCCCTGTCATATTCAAAGGACATACTTTCTCGTCCATTGCGAAAACGTCCCCAAAGCTGACCTACTTTTAGCGGGACTCCTAAGAGATCCACGTAGACAAGGATAGCCTGTTCCATCTTAAGTACCACTACTGTCTTTTTTGGAAATTCGGATCCGTTTCGGCAAATTTTCCTCTTCCAATTCCAGACCTAATTGATCTGATGCAGAGTCGACTAATTCAGCTAGTCGTCCGACCATGCCTAAAACAAATAAAACCCGGGCATATGCCCCCAATGAGACCCCCTCTTCCCCCCTTTCAATTTTGCTTAAAGTAGCGCGGGTAATAGACGCTCGTTCCGCAGCAAGTTGCATGGGGATTCGGCGTCTTTTTCTGGCATTGCAAAGATCCTGACCGAGCTTTTTCAAAGCTCGTTTGACAGGAATGGGTGTATTTTTAATGTTCATATTCATATACCATACCAACTTTATTGTATAGAATTGGATACATTAAGTCAATTTATCAGGAATAATAATCGAGCTCTTCATTTTTTTTGGTCCTATTACTCTCCAATTGAAGATCCTAATGTTCAAATGCAGAGGAGATCCGATCGATTTCGGCTTTTTTTATTTTACCTAAATTTTTTTTAATTTTCATTGATCCGTCATTGTGATATTCTATTGGAAAGACGAGAATTTTCAGCAAGAGGCTGGTAAATAAGGTATGATAGACGACATTTGCCCAATTTCTGGGGAGACTGTAAGAGAAGAACGAGTCAACCAATGGACGCATTTCATCGGATTGCTCCTAAGTATGTTCGGCTTTCCTATTTTGATTGTGTACAGTAGTTTGAAGGGCGATGCTTGGCATATTGCGAGTTATACCATCTATGGGGTGACGCTGATTTTACTCTATTTTGCTTCTACCTTCTACCATGGCTGCAAAACGTTGCATAGCAAAAAACATTTAAGGGTTGTGGATCACGCTTGCATCTATCTTTTAATTGCAGGTTCCTACACTCCCTTCACATTAGGCCCTTTGAGGGAAACTAGCGGTTGGATTCTACTTACCATTGAGTGGAGCATTGCCGTTGTTGGTATTCTATTTAAAATTTTCGCTATCGATCGACTTAAAACGTTCTCTCTTATTACCTATCTTCTCATGGGATGGTTGGTCGTTGTCAGTTGGTCGACGCTAATGGAAACACTTTCCACCTCCACTCTCGTCCTAGTGGGCATAGGAGGGTTATGCTACACTTTAGGTTCTATTTTCTTTGTCTGGGAAAATTTGCGGTTCAATCATGGCATTTGGCATTTATTTGTTCTTGGGGGAAGTGGGTGCCACTACTGCGCCATTTTATTTCTGCTAGCCTGAATGTTCTCAAGATAAGCCATACATCAAGTCTATTTATCAGGAATAATAATAATCGAGCTCCTCATTTTTTTTGGGTCCTATGACTCTCCAGCATAAATGCAAGCCATTCGAATCATAATAAATTTGACCGAAATAAGAGTCTTCTTCACAAAGGTGAGAATCTACAGAAGAGAGGCACTGCTTGCCCGATGGGGTAAGATAGAAAAGAAATACAGGCCTGTCAGCCCCATGACGCAAATGTTCCAGGGAAATAACCCCTTTACTGCGATCTAATGTCCATCGGAAAGTGTTGCTAAAGCTCACTTCCGTGCCTTGTTTGTCCTGCCAGCTTCCTTTTTCATGAAAGACCAGTATGTCAGGGCCTTGCCTGGTCAGGATAACTTCTCCATACCCCTTTCCATTCCACCCCTGCTCATTTTTTGATTTGGTTTTTGCATGGAAAACCAATTTAGTCACCTTCTTAAGCTTTTCCCAAAGGGTAAGCAGTGTGTGGTTTTTATTGTAATTGATTGCGGCTTGAGCTAAATCCTCTTTTATGAGGTAACACTGTTTTTTTTCATGAGCCGCTAACAAGGTATATGCCTTTTTTAGCAACTGCTCCAGTTCACTTAAAAGAGGATAAGAAGGATTAAACTGATAAAGCCTTGTCTTCCCCTCATAATAACTTGTAATCACTCCACCTTTTTCTAATCGATCTAACGCCTTCTGGATAGGCGTAAGAGAAGTTTTGAAAGAGCGATGAAGCTGAGTTCCATAACATTTGCCGTTGACAAACAAAAAGATCAGAATTTTTGTGACATTTTTATTTCCACATATGACATCAAGCATAAAAAAACCAACCTTCGTTTAAAACATTATAAACTCTTTTCTAGTTTTTAAAAAAATGGAAGATCCAGAGGAAAATATCGAAATTTGCATTCAAATTAAATCTCATATCGGTTTATGTAAACCAGTTTCTAGTTTTTGAAATATCCAAAACAATGGTTTTCCATTGAAAATCCGGTTAAACCATCGATAATATTCATTTCAAAGCAAGAAAGGAAGTAAATAATGTTGAAATATGATTGGACAATCACAGAATTAGAAGAACTTTATCAATTGCCGTTCCTCGACTTGATTGCTAAATCCCACACCATTCATGCCCAATTTCATGAGGTGTCAGAAATTCAGGTGTGCAATCTCATCTCAATTAAGACAGGGGGCTGTCCGGAAGATTGCCGGTATTGTGCACAATCATCCCGTTATCAGACCCCGGTTCAAGCAACAGCCATGATGGAATACGAAGCGGTTTTAAGCGAAGCGAAGAAAGCAATAAGCCGGGGGGCTACTCGTATTTGTTTAGGGGCAGCCTGGAGAGCCCCGCGCAACAACAAAGCATTTGACGAAATTATAAAGATGGTCAAAGGGATTACTGAGCTTGGAGTAGAGGTGTGCTGCACGCTTGGAATGATCGATGAAACCCAAGGAAAACGCCTAAAGGAAGCCGGCCTTTATGCCTATAACCATAATCTCGATACTTCTGAAAAATTCTATCCCCAAATTACTTCAACAAGAAGCTACCAGGATAGACTAAAAACTTTAGATGCCGTAGAGAATGCAAATTTAAGCGTATGCTGCGGCGGAATTTTAGGCATGGGCGAATCAGTACAGGACAGGCTGGAACTATTACTTACCCTATGCAAAAGAAATCCCCATCCGGAATCAGTGCCGATTAACCGCTTAAGTACAATTCCAGGCACGCCTCTTGAAAATCTTCCCCAGATTTCTATATGGGAGATGGTTCGCATCGTTGCCATTGCCAGGATCGTCATGCCAAAAGCCATGGTGCGCTTGTCCTGCGGCCGAATTGACATGACCTATGAAGCGCAAGCCCTTTGTTTTTTAGCCGGAGCCAACTCTATTTTTTCCGGAGAAAAGCTGCTCACTGTAGCCAATACATCGATCGATAGTGACAGAAAGATGTTTGAACTTTTAGGACTCAAAATGCGTCCCGCTTTTGCTAAGGCTGGTGCCTCATGACATTATCTCTGGAAAACCAGCTGCTTTTAAGAAAAAAGCAAAATAATTTCCGGCAATTGACACCCGTTTTACCTTTGATCGATTTTTCTTCAAACGATTACTTAGGACTCGCCAGATCCTCTGATCTAATGGATTCAATTATTTTAGAACAGCATAGGCTGCCAAATGATCTAAAGGGGTTTGGGTCGACAGGATCCCGCCTCCTCTCGGGCAATTCACAATACGCTCAAGACTTGGAAAACACAATTGCCGCATTCCATGCCTTTGATTCCGGCGTTATCTTTAATTGCGGTTATATGGCGAATGTAGGGCTTCTCTCTACTGTTGCAAGGCAAATTGACACCATTTTTTTTGATTCCAGGGTCCATGCTTCCACCCGGGACGGGATTCGCTTGAGCAGGGCGCAATCTTACCCATTCAAGCACAATAATTTGGCCCATCTCGAACAGCGTCTTAAAAATGGGTCCGCAAAAGGAAATCGTTTTATCTGCATTGAATCGATTTACTCTACAAGCGGAAAAAGGGCCCCGCTCGTTGACATCTCCACACTTGCAAAAAGATATGATGCTCATTTAATCGTAGATGAAGCTCATGCAGTAGGAGTATACGGCCCAAAAGGACGCGGGCTCGTTGCTGAGGCCGACCTGCACTCTAGCACCTTTGCCCTGATTGTTACCTTTGGCAAGGCTCTTGGTACGCATGGGGCCATTGTCCTGGGAAGAAGGGGATTGATCGACAGCCTCATCAATTTTGCTACCCCCTTCATTTATACAACTGCGTTACCTTTTTTTTCCTTCGCTGCCATTAAATGCAGCTATGACTATTTTCCGAAATGCGAACCAGAAAGATCCCGTCTGCATCGATTGATTGATCAATGCAACAAGATATATGCAGAATCATCAGGCACACAAATCCAGTCAATAAAGATGAATGGAAATAAGGAAGCCAGGTATATGGCCCAAAAGCTTGCAAAGACGGGATTCGATGTCAAACCTCTATTAAGCCCGACAGTGCAAAGAGGGCACGAAATCTTGCGCATCTGCCTGCACTCTTTTAATACAAAAAACGAACTGCAGACCTTAATGGAGATCGTTTCGTGAAAAACATCATCGTTGCAGGAATAGGCACTGAAGTGGGAAAAACAATTGCTGCAGCCATTTTGACCACTCTTTTAAATGGCGATTACTGGAAACCTGTTCAATGCGGTGTGGACGGTAATTGCGATTCGGCTATCATGAAAAAGTTGCTGTGTGCAAAAAAACATCGCGTTCATCCGCCCGCCTATTCTTTAAAAATGGATGCCTCTCCTCACCATGCAGCCAGGATGGAAAATATTTGCATCGATCTGCAAGCAATTATCCCTCCTGAAACGACATCACCCCTGATCATCGAAAGCGTAGGGGGGGTCTATGTCCCCATTCTAACTGAAAGTTTGAGCATCGACCTGTTTAAGACATGGAAATGCCAGTGGATCGTCGTTTCAAAACACTATCTGGGAAGCATCAACCATACATTATTGACTCTCGATGCCCTAAAACGGCATCATATCCCAGTTTCCGGCATCATCTTCAATGGCGAGCCCAATATCGACAGTGAAACCGCAATTTTAAGGAACTCCCGGGTTCCATTTTTTAATAGGCTGCTTCCAGAAACTTCGATAAACAGACAAACAATTCAAAGGTACGCAAAACAATGGCAATATCAGCTTCCGCTCATCTCTTGAGCCAGAAAGACCGCGAGTGTGTGTGGCACCCGTTTACGCAAATGAAGACGGCACGCTTGCCAATCCCTATTGTCAAAGGTAAAGGACTATATCTTTATGATATAGATGGAAAACCTTATTTGGACGGCATTTCTTCCTGGTGGGTTAACCTTCATGGACATGCCCATCCCTATATTGTCGAAAAAATCAAATCTCAGGCAGGTCAACTGGAACATGTCATTTTTGCCGATTTTACCCATGCCCCTGCTGTGGATTTAGCCTCCGGCCTTCTTTCCATCCTGCCAGGTAATATGTCCAAAATCTTTTATTCAGATAATGGGTCGACAGCCGTTGAAGTGGCACTCAAAATTGCCTTGCAATTTTGGCATAATCAAAATATTGATCGCACAAAAATCATTTGTTTCAAAAATAGTTATCATGGCGATACCTTTGGAGCCATGTCTGCATCGGGAAAAAATGAGCTCAATCGACCCTTTTGGAGCCACTTCTTTGCTGTTGAAACCATCGACCCTCCAATTAAGGGAGATGAATCACAGTCCATTTATCAGCTTCAAACTATTTTAAGAAAGGAAAAGGTTGCCTGTTTTATCTTTGAACCTCTTGTCCTGGGATCTGGGGGGATGATCATCTACCCGGCAGATGGATTAAACAAACTCATCCAATGCTGCAGACAGCACGATGTATTAACCATTGCCGATGAGGTGATGACAGGATTTGGACGGACAGGCACTCTTTTTGCCTGTGATCAGCTTAAGCAAACCCCTGATATGATTTGCCTTTCCAAGGGATTAACAGGCGGCTTTTTGCCATTAGCAGCCACAGCTTGCACAGAGAGAATATTTAACGCCTTTCTTGGCAATCATCTCTCTTCTGCCTTCCTGCACGGCCATTCTTATGCTGCCAACCCGATTGCATGCGTAAGCGCCCTTGCAAGCCTTGATCTTTTACTGAAAGAAAGCTGTTTTCTGCAAAGGAAAATGATTGCTTCATCCCACAAGGCTTTCTGCAAAAAATGGAACGGCCATCCAAAACTCAAGCGTTGCGAAGCCTTAGGAACGATTTTAGCTTTAGAGTATCAAACGAAAAAAACGACATACTTTCAATCGATCCGCGACAGTCTGTACAAATTTTTCATAGATAGAGGCATTATCCTTCGCCCTTTAGGCAATGTCCTATATGTTCTGCCTCCCTATTGCATTAATCGGGATGAATTGGATTTTATTTATGATCACATTATTCTTACACTCGAAGGAGATCTATGAATGGATTTATTTCTTTTGCTGAACAGTTGGAACCCTTGCTTGACCATATTGTCAGCTCTCATTTCCTGCATGCCAGATGGCTAAATACCCTTTCTTATCTTGAAAATTGCGGGGCCAGAAAAATTGCTGCCTGCGAACATCCGACTTTAGTCAAAGAAGAGATGCTCAAGCACGCAGCTGAAGAATTCCGCCATGCCCATTACCTGAAGAGGCAAATCGAAAAAATCTCCTCCGCCTGTTTAGAAGATTACTCTCTTGGCTCTATGCTGGGAGAAAGAAGCACATTGCATTATTTGACTGCGCTCGATGTAAAAGCATCCCGTTATCTTAAAAGTAATGGGTTTTCCAAAAACTCTATTAAAGAAGCCGCCTATTTACTCGTCACTTATGCAATTGAACTGCGGGCCGCACAGCTTTATCCAATTTATGACGCAGTTCTTCGAAATAGTCGTTCCGCTGTTGCTGTCAAGTCGATTTTGCTCGAAGAAAAAGAACATCTCGAAGAGATGAAAGAGGGATTGAACAAGCTTTCTTTAGGGGATGTACACGCAGCCCATGTTTGTGCAATAGAAAGCGATCTATGTAAAAAATGGATCGATGCTGTCGGGAAAACTCTACATATTAAAAAAGCACCCAATTGACAGTAAAAATAATTGTATTTCATTTCTATCGGATGGAAGATGAGCTGCTTGATTATGTAAAACGGTTTTACATGAGTCGCTTTTTTTGGTGAATTTCAGACTTTCCGAGAATTTTAAGTGCAGTATACATTACTTATATCTATAAATTAAGTAACATATGATTAAAAATCGGGAGAATTTTGGATATTTCTGATTTCCAACTGACATCAACCGTCAAAATAAGAGAAGTTATGATATAAGTTGACGATATACCGAAGGTGGTTCAAAAGTTGGGATTTTGACAAGGAGGCTGCTCAAAATTTTTCGTCTGGAGCGAGGGGCCATTGCCAATGGCCAAGGCACGAGTGAAGACAAAAATTTTGATGCAAAGCCAACGCAGTCAAAAACCAATTTTTGAATCACGTTCGGTATAATACTATATAAAGGTTAGTAGCATAAATGAAGATGTACAAAAATGAATTAGGGCAACCAATAGGATACCCGGTTACAAATTATACCCCTCCTCCTTTACCAAATTTTTCTAAACTCGAAGGATCGGCTGTTTCTGTTGTGCCCCTCACAGCGGCACATCTCCCTTCCCTGTATTCGGCCTTTTCCATGGATTCAACAGGGGCAAACTGGACATATCTGCCTTATGGGCCCTTTAAAAGAGAAGAAGACTTTCACCAGTGGGCAATGGCGACTTGTTTTACGGAAGATACAAAATTCTATTGCCTAATCAGTGACAAGGGGCCCGCAGGTGTTGCAAGCTACTTAAGAATTGATCCCAAAATTGGATCTATTGAAATAGGCCACATTCATTTATCCCCATTATTACAACGTACTCGGGCAGGAACTGAAAGTTTGCTGCTTATGATTGAATGGGCATTTGAAGCGGGTTTTAGGCGGATTGAATGGAAATGCGACGCCCTGAACGCACCTTCAAGACATGCGGCTGAACGGCTAGGTTTATTATATGAAGGAGTGTTCAGACAAGCAATCATTTATAAGTCCCGTAATCGGGATACCGCCTGGTATGCCGCTACAAGCCTTGAATGGCCATTTCTAAAAAATGCCTACCACAAATGGCGCAATCCCAATAATTTTGATGCCGCGGGTCGGGAAATCACAAAACTCTCCAGTCTCACTAGAGCCTAAGAACCTGTTCAAAATCTAAGGTTCTAAAGCCATTTGCATCTCTTCTACCATCTTGTGTATAACATCTGGTTTTATAGGGCTGCTCAAGTTAGCCATATACATTCTTATCATAAAACCAATGACAGAATCATCCCCTTCTTGCCGGGGGATATAATGAAAATGAACATGGGGCACGGTCTGCCCCGCCTCTTTTCCATTTTTCTGCAGCAATAAATAAGATTTTGCCTTAAATACTTTTTGCGCAGCCATATCTACTTTTTTGATCACCTGACCAATTTGCATCAATTCATTCTCAGACAGCCCCTCAAAACGCTCGACATGTCTTTTTGGGATAATCAGGCAGTGTCCGGGAACAATGGGCTTATGCGTTAATAAAGCTACAACAAGGTCATCTTCATAAAATTTTTGCAAGTCTAATACTTTTGCATTGCAAAAAGGACAATCTTCATCCTGATTTTTCTGAGAGGATGAAAAAGAGAATAAAGCGGCTCCAAATAATATCATGAAGGGAAGGAACCACTTTATTGCTCGTCTCATACTAAATCCAGATCGACAATGATATGTTTGACCTGTCTTTGGGTTTTTCCAGTGGCTGTCCAGGCATAGGTGACATGCAGGTGTCCTTGGGAATCAACAATTGCCGAAGGAAACTCTCCACATTTTTCCTCAAGATCGCACAAGCGGCTCCATGAATTTCCCCCATCTTTAGAAATCGCCATACTAAGCGGGTATCTCTTTGTGTGGGAATGATTGTAAAGCATTAAAATGCGATTATCTCCTAGCATAACGACTTCGATACCTGAATCTGGATTAGGCAGGTCAGTCTTTCTCAATGCAGACCAGCTCTTTCCTCCATCTTCCGACTCAGCCATCCACACCCATCCTTCAGACTTAATCCGGTTTGATCTGTCCCGGCATACCAACTTTAATGTCCCATGAATGTCCCAAAACAAAACCGGTTCGATGCAACCAAATCTTTTTCCCGGTATTTCAATTGGCCCAGACTTGGACCACTGATGATCCGAATAGGTTTCAACCCAGCATGCTGTTGCCTTATATTCATCATCCGGCTCACCAACCTCTACTGAAGAGCCGCAAATCATCTTTCCTTCGCTGTCGATAAGAGGCTTTGACCTTGTCGGTCCTATAATCCCTGCAGGCATAAGTTCTTCTTTTCCCCAAGTCTCCCCATTATCGAAGGAGCGTTTACACATGGAGGCAGCGCGTCTCGGATCTGGGCCTACACGATAAAATAAGAGTAATTCCCCATTGGGATGTTTCATCAATACCGGCGTCCAGCATACGGAATCTGGGACACCGACAATTTGCTTTGGACCATTCCATTCGCCATCTTTGAAAAAAGAGAGCCAAATCCCTACATTTTGCTTCATGTCCACATTACTCTGGCCTTTGCCAGGGCCTCCTTTCCAGGCAGCACATAATACCCCCGGAGAAATTTCCACTAAAGAAGAGCTGTGGCAGTCAAAATCTTCTTCTGTAGGATAGACAATGGATTCTTTGATGATCATCTGGTCTCGTGGCATAGAGAACAGAGTTAATGGAGAAGTAAGTAGAGCTAACATCAGCAAGGTGCAGGTAAAGCGACATAATGACATGAAATCAAATCCTTCTAATAGTTTTTGCGTCTATCTTAACATGCGAACTGTTATTTTGCAAAAGAATCCGGTATTTCGCCAGGTGACTGAGCATTAAAACAAATATTTTAAACACAGAGGCACGGAGAACACAGAGACAAGCTATTACACATCTTTTTTTTCGTGGAAGCAAAAAAAATCTCTGTGTCCTCTGTGTCTCTGTGTTTCAATAAATCGTTTTAATAAAAAGTCGCCTGGTTATGCCTTATGAACCCAAGCTGAACCAAGGGAAATCCCTTCTTTGTAAATTTTTTTACCTCCATGATCTGCCTGATCATAGATGGGAAATTTTAAGATGATCTCCTCGTCGACAATTTGTCTTTGCTGATGGAGAGAGCATTCTAATTTCAACAAATACTCCCCTTCATGAAACTGCCTGGAATCGATCGTGAAAGAGGCGCAATGTTTTCCTTTTTCTGCAAAGAGCTTTGCATGAAGGCTCGAAGCAAAGGTATGGGAGCGAGCCAAAAATTGATGGCGCGAATTCCAAATACTAATATCCAGGATAAGGTTTTCGTTAGATTTAAGTATCTCATACTCTACCTCAACGACAACAGGATCACCCTTATAAATAAATTTGCGACCATTTATATCAGATTGTAATTTGACTGACATGATCTGAATATGCTCATCGCCCACAGCTCCTCTCCACGCATAGTCTTGGATGCAATTATTCTGCATATAGGCATTAACGCACATCTCAACATCTCCAAATTTGACGAGCCTGCCTTTTTCCAGGTACATTCCCTTATTGCACAGGGACAGAACCGACCCCACATCGTGGCTCACAAAAATGACGGTTCTGCCTTGGCTGTTTAACTGTTCCAATTTATTTAAGCATTTTTTCTGAAATTGCAGGTCGCCGACAGCCAGCACTTCATCGACAATCAAAATTTCAGGGTCTAAATGAGCAGCAATAGCAAACCCAAGCCTCATATGCATGCCGCTGGAAAATCTTTTAACAGGAGTGTCCAGAAATTGCGTAATTTCAGCAAAGGCGACAATCTCATCAAACTTTCTCATAATTTCAGACTTGGTCATCCCCAAAATAGCCCCATTAAGATAAATATTTTCCCTTCCGGTCAATTCAGGATGAAAACCTGTTCCAACTTCTAAAAGACAAGAAACGCGCTTGCGAATTTTAACATGCCCCGTTGTCGGCTGAACAATGCGCGATAAAATTTTCAATAATGTCGATTTGCCAGCCCCATTCTTTCCGATAATGCCCAAACGATCTCCTTCGGCAATGGAAAAACAAACATCGCGAAGAGCCCAAAACTCCTCATAGGGTTGACTTTCACTGTTTCTTTTAAAGAATTTTTTTATATACGATGATAAAGTGCTGACAAGGGTGCCATAACTATCTTTTGGCTGGTGATAAATCCGATATTTTTTAGAAATATTGTCAGCAGTGATCATCATTAAATTGTATCCGCAAAAGTATTTTCCATATTTCTAAAAAAATTAAATCCCGAAATGAGAAGAGCACCTGTAACAAAAAGGGCAATAATGACCGATGGCACAAATAGAGGATCAACTATACCAAAAAAAGCCCATCGAAAACCATTGATAATACCTACAAGAGGATTTAAACTGTATAAGAGCTGCCACTTTTCCGGAATGATGGCAAAACTATAGCCAATAGGCGAAATAAACATACCAAATTGCACAAAAAATGGAACCAAAAGGCGAATATCCCTGTAAAGCACCGTTAAAGAGGAAAGCCATAGACCAACCCCGGTCGATAAAAGGATCATAAGTGTGATCCAAAGCGGCAAAGTCAGGAAAGTTAACCAGTTAAATGAATGGGTAACAATTCCCATGATAAGTATTAAAATAACAGAAACGAAAAAATCGACTAAATTCATAAGTACTTGTGCCATGGGAATGATCATTCGTGGAAAATAAACTTTTGAAACAAGAGGGGCATTGTTAACCAACCCCTGGCATGTATCTAGTACGTTATTAGAGATAAATAGCCACGGCAGCATCCCTGCAAGAACGAAAAGGGGATAGTATACTTCATTTGAAGGGAACCCGGCGATCCTGCCGAAGATAAATGTAAAAGCGATTATACTTAAGAGCGGACGGAACACTCCCCAGGCAACACCGAAAAATGCCTGCTTATAGCGGACCAAAACATCGCGCCAAGCCAAAAACAACAATAATTCTTTATAGCGATATAAATCTGCAAAATAATGCTTTTGGGCTTTTTTTGCCTCAATAATCAAATAATAAGAACCGTCTTCTTTCATAGTTATTCTGATCTGGGCTCCCATGAAGGGAATCTTTTTTCTCCGGCTCCGGAACTGATTTTAATAGCATTTGGCTGATTTAAATTGATCATAAATAATTCACATGACCCGGTATCGCTCGTATTGAATGCCAGATGTAAACTATTCGGAGCCCATGTCGGGTTTTCTTTATTGTTTGGGCCTTGTGTCAACTGTTTTTCTTCTTTTGTTGTAAAATCATATACCCAAATCTGCCTCACTCCTTTCACCATCGAACAATAGGCAAGCT
Organism: Chlamydiota bacterium; assembly: GCA_013287905.1. Lineage (GTDB taxonomy): Bacteria > Chlamydiota > Chlamydiia > Chlamydiales > Parachlamydiaceae > JABDCW01. Next base: position 64,902 of record JABDCW010000003.1, read on the forward strand.
TTGTGCCATCCGGCGACCAGGCCGGGGCTGAGCTTTCCTTATTGCATTTAGTAAGCAATTTCGCCTTGATATCCTTTAAACTAATACCTGGGGCAGGAACATCCATCACATAAATTCTCGCTGAGCCATCTTTATTCGATACAAACGCAATCCGGGTGCCATCCGGGCTAAAAGCCGGGGATCCTTGTGTTGCAAGGCGGGCAGAAAAAATCTGATAAGGCTTGCCGAGCGGCCCCCCTTCGGGATTGAACGGTTGGATAAACAGATCGGGATTCCCTGTCAGATCGCAAATAAAAGCGATTTTATCGCGTGCACGCGATATCGCAGGCATCAATTGATTGCCGCGCATCAAATTAAGGCGCCTTGGCAAAGCATTTTCAGTTAAAGATTGATAATAAATTTTTGGCTGCCCGGTCTGATAGGAAACATAAAAAACAGTCCCGCTGTTAAATCCCGTCTTAGGAGGCATATAAACAGGCGTGACTACATAACCAGATTCACTCAAGGATAATTTATGGGCATTAGCCCCATCATAGTCGCACTCCCATAATTCTGAGCACCATGCACCATTATTTTCTCTATTTTTTATCGTGTACAAGATTTTTGTCGAAGCAATACCTCTTGTGTTGAATAAAGCTCTATGCAATGTATCAGACAATTGATGGATCTTTTTCCTGTCGCTATTCACCAGACCTGTCAGTTCAATATTATCCACACTTTTAACATTGTCTGAATTGGCCGAAAACAAACGGGCAGAAAGTTGCTTATTATTAACTTTTATCTTGATCACATAATAAGCACCCAAAGCCTTCCAACTCGAATCGGAGGGTCGAATATTAAATTCTTCCGCTTTTGCAAACCCCTCCCTCTCACTTGTGGAAGGGACTATACTTGTCATCCCATTATTGCTTAAATCAAATTGCAGGATTTTCTCCAGCTGTTTATGATATTCCGGACTAAAGGAGGATTCCTTCGAATCAAAACGGGTAAGGTAAACCGGAATTAGTTTTGCCTCTGTGTCCAGACAAACGATAATAGGGGAAGTCGCCTCTTCGGCAACTCCTGAAATAGGTTTTTGCAATGATAAAATCACTATCGCAAAGAAGATTAATAATCTTTTTATATTCTTTATTTCACTTAACATCAGTCGGCATTCCATTGATTTAAAAGGTTGATCTATATTAAAACGTCCCGATCCTAACACACCAAAATTTAAAAGTCACTTACAACTAAATTTGCGAGCTATGAAGCTCATATTTAGTCACAGGGAAATTGCAAGAAAGATCACTTGACACTTAGAAAGTAGATGTGTAGAGTAACTTAAAAAATTCAACACAAAGGCACGAAGTCCCAAAGAAACAAAGAAATTTTGACCTAGAGGCCCTTCCCTCTTAGCGTCTTGGTGCCTTCGTGCCTTTGTGTTGAATTAAAGTCTATACTTATGGGTAATGGTATGATTACGCCTTTTGCCTCTTTGCGTTAAATTTGTTTATGAAAAGAGCGACTATATGCTGATCAAACCTCTTCTTTCCCTCGTTCAAACCAGGACCTATCTATGTACACCTGCATCAATGAGGATTTCCCCATTTCTATGGAATATCTTTACTAAATTCAATACTGTTCATGCGCTATGGCGTTGGCATAGACGCATAGAAGTTTATCGGCAACCGCAAAATCTTGTCCAATTATTTATCGGAAGGGCTCTTTATTCTCTTTGCGATGAGGCATCCATAAGAGTGGCCGCTCAATGCTTGCTCACCGCATCGAGGATCATGAGCTGCTCTGAACAGCAAAGTAAACTTTCCCGTTCATATCGGCAATGGGTATGGGCAATCAAAGGGCATTATTCCGAACCGGTCAACATTCCCTGGGAAAAAAAAGCTTCTTCGATCTTTTCTGCATCGCTGACATATACTTGCAAAAAAGCAGCTTGCACTCTAAGTTTGCGAACGATTCGCATGATAAAGCACACTGCCTTGATGTGGGTAGAATTATTTAAGCTTAACATGATGATCATGGATACCATTGATGCCATCTGCTGGAGCCCTGATGCAAGAGAAGATGCAAAAAATGAAAGCTATTTACATATCAATAAATGCATCCACGAACTTGTCGATAAAAAGGATCAAATTCTCGATAGTCTTGACTCCAATAAAAAATTGCTTTCTGCAATCCTGCCAGGAGGAAGCAAAGATTATGATCATTTAGTCCTTGTCGTCAATCGGGCAATAAAAGTATCGCAATCAATCTCAACAACAACTGATGTGACAAACAGATATTTTGGAAGGCTCGGCAAACTCATTGTCAGAAAATCTAAGGAGACCTTGCAGCAAATTGCAACCTTACATTCTTCAGAAAAAAAGGTGATTTATACCTCTCCGGAAAATAACGTCAGCAAAATCCATAATAGGGAATTTCTATTAACCTTCGGGGTTTCCTAAAAGCTAATTTAAATCTGTATAATCTACCACGAGAGCCCACAGAAAGCACAGAGGGGTATGTTTTCACTCTGTGTTTTCTGTGGGCTGTGGTAGATTATTTAAAAATTAGAAAGATTTTGAACAGATTCTAAAACTCATGGCTCTGGTTTCTTCAATCTTTGATTGGCTTCAAGGAGTTTGATATATTTATAATAAGCAGTATGTCCATTATATGCTGATATGACAAAACCTTCGTAACCATCCAGAAATCCGAGTTTGATCAAATAACTTCTCCAAAATGCCCATACGCCATGAAGAATTGCTGTTAGAATAGAAGATTTGCGTTTTCCTCTATACTGCTCGGCAAAAAGGGTTGAGTATGATTGCATTTTTGCTAAAAAATCTGAAATTGAGGAATAGGAATAATGAACGATAGCCCCATCGAGGGCAATATGGCGCAAGCCCTCTGAAATAATCCTCTCATGGACCTGATCATCAGAAAATTTAGTATTTATCCGATGATAAAGCCGTATTTGCCGGTCCGGATACCACCCGCAATACCTGATAAATTTGCCATTGAATGCGTTATGACGTGGAAATGAATATACACTTTGAGGATCCAGATCCAGTGAGGCTATTTCCTGAATAAGTTCGGAAGTAACAACTTCATCGCTGTCTACAGACAAGATCCAGTTGTTCGAGGCTGCTGCTGACGCCATATTGTGCGATGGCCCAAAGCCGGCAAATGGAGCCTGGGCTATTTTGACATTGCGAAATGCACGCGCAATATCCAATGTGGAATCTTTTGAACCCGTATCATAAACAAGAACCTCACCAAATGAAGACAATGCGCTTAAGACTTCCTTAAGCTTTGATTGACTATTTCTTGTTAGAACGGTGACGCTAACTTTTTTTAAATTGTCGTTCGCCATAACTTTTCCTTCTTAATTTTGAAATTTGTCTTTTCTTATATTCTATCCATGGAATAATATCTTTGGTATATTATTTATAAAAAACACTAGGCCATTAGCAATTGACGACACCCCCTAGATAAACAAGTTCTATTTAAGAATTTTTGTGTCCGGCACATTATCGATCAATCATTCAGAATATCCCAGCAACTGTAGCTACAAATTCAGCTGTGTACGAGTCTACAAAAAAATTAAGACACAATTGATAGAAAAAAAAATTCATTACCTCAATGTCCTTAGAGCCGTATCCAGAACCTTTTCCATTGAATCCGAAATAAAAAAATTAAACACAAATTACACATCTCACAAGAATATTAGCCATGTTAATCGTTGTGTCGACACAACGGTCTATACTATAGACTATTTAGACTCAGTAAAGATTTCTTTAAAATCATGCGTGCATGCACATAAAAACCATGTGAAGCTTAAAGCGGATCTGAAATTAGGCAAAGATTTCCCCCTTTCTCAACAACAATTGATGCATTGCCAAAGAAAAATATGTTATGCCTTTGCTGAAATGATCTATAAAACATACAACATTTGCCAGTTTATTATTTGTAAAACACAAGGGATAAAAGTAATAAACACCAAATTATTACTATGTGGAAATTTGATGAATATGGGTTTTACCTGTTTTCAGGCAGTTAGCATCCGCAAAAAAAAATGTTATTACAAACTTAGAGTTCAAAATCAGGACATTCCTGATGATGAAAAAAAGAAAATCAGGACGAAGCTATTTCACTTAAAGAACAAGATGAAAAGTCAAAATCAAATGGCTTTTGATAGCGTGATTATCAATACCGCAAGCATTGTTGGTTCCTTGTTACTGGCAAACCCTTCTTTTTGCTTACCCAATCACCTAAAAATGCTAAAGATCAGCGCGTTATTGGCAACGGAATTGATAAATCTAAAAAATCTGCACTTAAACATTAAGTTATACAGGCAGACCAATAAAAAAATAAAAAAACACAATAGTGAATCCACTCAAAACGAATTAACCAGGCCAATTTACGAATTCAGAAATTTTTCGCTGAAAAATAAAAGGAACAACGAAATTATTGTGAATATTTTTAGAAGTGTCATGCTATCCGCACAACAAGGGTTGGTTATCACAATGTCCATTTCAACGATAGTAGGGGCTCTCCATTTACTTCCCGCCCTTACTCTTCTTTCTTCTTCTCTTTTTGTTATCAGCCACAGTGTCGAAATCTTTCAACTGTTTAAACAAATCAAAAAAAACGAATCGCTTCACAAGCAAGCCAAAGATGCCGTAGATGGTTGTATCAATACCCCGCCAGGTACAGATTTAAAAAGGAGAGTGGCTAAGGATTTCAAAATGATAGACAAAGAGGGCTACCTTTGTGTTGATTTAATCGATAAAAAACAAACTGAAAAATGGCTGGAGACTTAGAACCTCAGATTTTGAACAGACTCTAAAGAGCAAATTGCGCTTCAAGACACTCAGCCAAACCAAGCAGCTCCCGGGATTGTAAATTAAGCGATTGCAAGGCTTGACGATACTCTTTTAATTCATTTACAAACATCTCAAAAGCTAGGTCAACCCCCAGGAAATTGACGATGTTGATTTTACGACCATTGATTTCATCCTGTTCAAGATCATTAAAATCATCTGCAATTTGAAAAGCCATTCCAAATTTCAATGCTGCATGTTTTACTTTAGGCAGCTCACCCGGGTGTCCTCCTCCAAAAAGCCAACCAAAAACTAAAGACACCTCAAACAGGGAAACGGTTTTTTTTTGAATGATTTCCTGCAATACCGCAATGGATAATTCTGGTGGAAAAATGTCTAAATATTGACCGCCTGTCGTCCCAAAAACGCCTGTATTCCTTGCAGCATTGTCCAAGGCTAAAGCTCCCAAATAGTATCGGTCAATCCCATCAGGAACGACTGCGGGATCCATTTTAAAGGCGTTTTCTGCAATGCGCGCATTTCCTTCGGAAATCAGAGCATAGCTTACAAGAAGGGCTGTTGTTTCGCCAAAAACCTTATGGAGAGAGGGTTTATTGCGCCGCATATCATCATTATCCATGCAGGGCAGATCGTCGGCAATTAAAGAAGCTGTATGCAAAAACTCTATCGAAAGAGCTGCCGAAGAAACGTCGGCCTTGCGTCCCAGGGCATCTGCAACCATAAAAACAAGGGCCGGACGAACCCGCTTTCCTCCATTCATCAGGGCATATTCGCAAGCTTCACGCAATTTTCCCTGCCCGCCAAATGCAGACAAACTTTTAACAATTTCTTTTTCGGCCTGAAGCTGGTATTTTTTTAAAATATCGGAAAATGATTGGATCATGAGAGCCCTCGCGACACACGGATTACAGATTTTGAAGGAATAAAACCGCTTAAGGACTGCAAGGGATAACACTGAACGTGACTTCCAATTAAAGTTCCCGGGTTTACGACGCAATTACAACCAATTTGCGTATGATCGCCAAAGATGGAACCAAATTTTTTTAGACCAGTTTTAATATGTTGCTGCATATAAGAAACATTCACTTCACAATGATCCAGGCGAAGATTGGCACATATAGTACCTGCCCCCAAATTCACATGGTTTCCTAAAATTGAATCGCCGACATAAGCAAAATGGGGCGCTTTGGCATCATTTAAAAAAATAGAATTTTTGACTTCGGAGTCATGGCCGATTACACAGCCGTTTCCTGTAATGACATTACCACGAATATAGGCGCCATGACGAATTGTGCAGTCTTTTCCAATAAAACAGGGCCCTTTGATATAAGCTCCGGGTTCTATCACTGTTCCCTTGCCAATAGAAATTAAATGAGGATCGACTAGATGGGCGTTTTGCGGAACATCTGTTTCAATGTTGCCCAAACGCAATGATCCGAGGTATTGGGAAATTTTATTCAACGCCTCCCAAACATACTTTTGATCATCGAAAATTGAAAAATGAGGAAATGTCGCCAGATCAAAAAAGTAACTTGCATGTAACTCAATTTTCAATTGTTCTTTATTCATTCCGATATTTTCTCTGTTTGAGAAGTTTTTTACAAGTTTTTTCCCATTGATTTTTTACAACATTCGGGTTGATAAGGAATAATGTTTTATATATATGATTTTTCTTCTTCTTTAGAGGGTGTGAATCTGTTCATAAGGGAGGCTGATTCTCCTATGATTTCCTGTTGTTCATAACATGTTTATGGATCGTTCATAACCACCCATTTATAGACATTTTACGGTTATGAACAAAACCATCGACACACTTATTGACAGGTTATGAACAATTGCTGGTATGGAAGAAATAAAGAACAATAAGGACAATAGAGACAATAAGGACACCAATTAGGGACACTAACGACATTTAAGGATTGGTCGTTAATGTCCCTAATTGGTGTCCTTATTGTCTCTATTGTCCTTATTGTCGTTTTATTCTATTAATTTTATTTCAAATGTTCATTCAGGAACTCAAGGATCACACTTGCCGCTTTCATTTGATTTTGTTTTTTCAAAAATCCGTGTCCCTCATCTTCAAAAACGAGATACTGATTAGGAGTTCCATTTTTGTTTACGGCCTCGATAATTTGATCCGACTCAATTTTTACAACTCTTGGGTCATTAGCTCCCTGAATAACTAAGAGAGGTTTTTTAATGTTTTCGGCATGAAAGAGAGGTGAAATATTATTCAGGTAATCAACCTCCGTTTCTGGGTTGCCCATTTTTTTATAAATGGCTTCTCTACGCGCTTCCCACCAAGTGGGAATGCCTTTAAGTGTCCGGATCCAATTCGAAATCCCACAAATATCTACTCCAACTGCCATTTCATCCGGTCTAAAGGTTAGAGCAGCCAAAGCAATATAACCACCATAGCTTCCTCCGATGATACCGATCTTGTTTTGATCAATATTGCCCGTTCCAACGAGGAAATGCTTAGCCCAAATACAGTCATCTAAATCGGCTTCTCCATGTTTGTGATCAGCAGATTTAAAAAATGATTTGCCGTACCCTGAACTCCCTCGATGATTTACGCTTAAGATAGAGTATCCATGGTTGACCAGATATTGGATCAGATAGCTATATCCGATCCGTGACTGACCACCGGGCCCCCCGTGCACCAATATAAGAGCCGGCCCCTTCTCCTCTGTTTGCATGTCTTTAGTTTTGTAATATAATGCAGGGATCAAAGTGCCATCGTAGGACTGATAACGGATGATTTGGGCATCCACAAGATCTTCAGGATCAATTTCAGGACTTAAGGAGTTGGTCAGTTTATTAACACTTGAGGTTTCAAAATGATAATAATAAAGATTATCAGGAGAACGATATCCATTAACATAAAATAACATTGATTTTTCAGATTTAGAAATCCCCACATGGGTGATTTCCCCCTCCGGCATCTTGGGAAGAAACATTTTCTCATTAGTCTCTTGATTGTGAATATAAATAGAGGTTTTGCCATCTTCATTAACCCCAGTTACGCGATACTTGCCGGTATATGAAAAACTACAAAAAAATATATCCCAAGGGTGCTTTTCTATAATTTCAGTAATTTGGGAGTCTATAGCAAAGCGTTTTAGATAAGTGAACTCATTATCCTGATCAGTGAGAAAGTAAAGATAACGGGAGTCTGTACTAAAGTTCACAGGTTGATACTGAATCTCATCCTGGTGGGGTGCAATATTTTGCAAAGCATTTGTAGAAAAATCATACAAATAACATTCTGAACTATTTTCTGTGATTAGTTTTGTTAAAGCTAAATATCGCTTATCCGGTGAGATGGCGCAAAAATTCAAACCATCTTGATTTTGGTAAAGAATTTTAGGCTGAAATGTTTCTATATCCATTTCATACAGATCCATAAATTTTGGATCCCGTTTATTCGATAAAAAGAAAAAGCTTAAACGATCTTTGCTCCAGCTGTAAAATTCGGATTTTGCATTAGTCCAGGGTGTTAAATCGCGAATACTCCCATCTAATTCCCGAAGAAAAATATGGTTGAGTTCATTTCCTGAGTCATCACCTGCAAACAACAATCGGTCATCGCCGGGAAATCCGCAGAGGACCGTAAAAGAATGGTTTGTAGAGTGAGTGAGCTGCGTTTCATTTCCTCCACCGACAGGTATTGAATAGATGTTAAAAATACCGCTTTCATTGCTAGAAAAGAAAATCTTCTCTTCATTATAATTAAAGGCCCCATTCAAATATTTTTTTGTGTTTAGAAACTGTTCTATCGTGTATTTTTTTTTCGAGGGATTTTCTGTTTTGGACCATCCCATGATGCTTATGCTTAAAACAGAACATCCAATTAATCCTGCTAACAAAAATCTAATTTTCATAATGTGTTACAACTCCTTCCTTTAATAAATAGAGGATTTAAATAAGTTCATAAGTATACCAGAATGTGATATATTTTTTATAAAAAATCATGAGAAAAAAATGATCCTGGATGTCAAAGTTACTCCAAACGCATCGAAAAATGAAATCGTGAGATGGGAAGAAAACCGTCTTGTGATAAAAATTCAAGGAGTTCCCGAAAAAGGAAAAGTGAACGAAAGTCTGATTACTTTTCTTGCAAAAAAACTCAAAGTTGCAAAATCCCAAGTTAAAATCGTGACAGGTCAGACATCCCGTTTAAAGAAAGTAAACATTCAAGGGGTATTGCCAGAGGATGTCTTCAAATCGCTTGAATGTGTTGGTGGAATTGCAAAGTGAGTCACAACAAGCCGCTTAATTATTTTGGTGGCAGGATAACAATTGGCTTTTTAAAATCAAGCTAAGGACAATAGGTTAAAAGGTCATCAAAGGCAATCAAGTTGCTGAAGAAATTTTCCTTGATGACTTGTTTTGACAACTCCCCCTGATAAATAAGGACGGGTCTGAGAGAAACAGTTTTCGGGATTTTGAGACAGTTGATCTTTTGAACGACTTCATTGATGATTTCTGTTCCAATCGTTTTACTAAATTTTATCTCTATAAGATAGGTGGTATACCTCGTCTGAATCAATAAATCAACCTGGCAGCCGGGATTCAATTTTGTCGGATTTTGAAAATATGGGGAGGCACTGTATAACGATTCTGGGGAAATTTCAAGTATTCTTACAATCTGGCTTAGATTATTTAATACTAAATTTTCAAACTGTAACCCCATCATACCTGACCAGTCTGGTAGATTTTCTAAATCCACATCCTGATACAACCTTTTTTCAATCAATTCTTTTTTATCCTCAATGTATTTTAGATAAAACCGTAAGTAGTTATCTTTTAATCGATAATTACTTAATTTTCTGAGACACTTTTTTTCATGCCAGACATAGTCGCGCACCAAAAAACCGCATTCTTTTAATACCGTAAGTTTATGGCTTAGGTGACCTGACAATTCAATGTTAAGAGACCGGGCGATCTCTTCTGCACTTTGTGGTTGATGAACCACTGTGCGGACAATAGCCTGATATTCTGCCGCATTTTTTCCGAAAAGGTCGGAAAAGATCTTGTCAAATTCATTTACCAGAAGTCCCCCGGCAGTGAAAGCTAACTGTTTAATATTTTTTTCAGCATCTATCTTTGGATTGATCTCTTCTAAATACCTTGGAACCCCTCCCGTCACACACAAGATTTTAAACTTTTCATAAGAGGAAATATAAGGTGTTGAGGACCAAAAACGATTCGATTGATTAATAGGGAGTTCTTCCAAATCAATTGTTAACGATATCCTCCCGACAAAGCCTTTACTTTGCAAAATATTTTCTTGAATCCAAGAGGAAACAGAACCACAAAGAATCAGCTTAAACTCCTTATTTTTTTTAAACTGAGTGTCCCACACTCCTTTCAGTTTTCCCGGGAAATCTTTATCTTTTCCTCCCATCCAAGAGATCTCATCGAGAAAAATGACATAACATCCCTGCCTGGTCAAATTTGCCAGCATATCAAAAGCCTCTTGCCAGTCACTAAACGGCACAAATGGAAGGGAAAAATGTTTTACAAGTAAACGCGAAAAATGATCTAGCTGGTTTTGATTAGTAATACCCTCCCGAGGAGATAGACCGTAAAATTCGTAAAATGGGTATCCTCTTGCAGCTTGTTCAACCAGAGAGCTTTTACCAATTCTGCGTCGACCACAACAAACGGCGATAGCAGCTACCGGTTTTTTTAGAAAATTTTCTAATTGATCCAGTTCAGATTCACGTCCAAAAAACATTGGTTGCTTCCTTGTTTCGTCTGTATAGCCTGATTATTGCATTATTCAGACGTTTTTTACAACCTGTTTTTTTGTCTGTATAATCAGTTTTTTGTAGTATTCAGCCATTATTTTGCGAGGGTGCAGTTAAAAGCTCCAAGCAGACTTTGCCACTAATTCTTCGGAGATAAAGCTTCCAGCTGAAATGTACAGTCTGTTTTAGTTGCATCAAAACAATCCCACACTTTGCTCTCCGATGATAATCCATAGGCATGAAGTGACAGACAAACTTTAGATGAGCAGTCTCTGTTATATAATTGATGAATAAAGGGTTTTGTCAAAAGATCGACATCACCTTCCCCTTCGTTGAATATTTCTTCGTTAACAAAACGTACCAGTTTAGGTTTGACTGAAGGGTTGGTGCATACATAGTTGTTTTGAACAAGAGATCCCTGCAGAACGGCAAAAGAACATGAAATGGGGTGGCTATGGATAATGGTATGATAGCGGCAATTAAGCGGGTTAGATGCGTTGTAAGCCAAGGCTAATTTTTCAGATGGCCAAATATAAATGAAAAAAGTGATCGGAACCGGTCCCGTTACATTTTTCTCACCCTCCCATAAAACATGGCAGCTGAAAGAGATGATCGAATCTGGAGCTGCGTCCGGAACGGCATAGGCATCAACGCAAAACCCCTGATTGATCAGTTCGTGCGCTACTTTTGCAATTTTACTGTTTAAATGTTTAGCCTGGCTTGCTGGAGATAGATTTGCATTTGGTTTGATGAATTTCTTTTCAAGGATTGAATTCAACAGTTTTTTGTTGAACTCATGTTTTGCTTCATCTTTAACATAAGCATAACTTACCTCGAGACCGAAAAGTAAAGCAGGGGTTAAGGTGACAAGAATGAATAAAAACCAAATTTTGAATCTCATACAATGACATTATCACAGCGGTCTATATTTTCAATAAGCTTCTTGCAAAAATCCCGAGGGAATTAAGCATTAAAACAATTTATTGAAACACAGAGACACAGAGGACACAGAGATTTTCTTTTCTGCCGAAAGGCAAAAAAGAAAATAGCCTGTTTTTTTTCGCTTCCACGAAAAAAAGATGTGTAATAGCTTGTCTCTGTGTTCTCCGTGCCTCTGTGTTTAAAATATTTGTTTTTAATGCTCATCATCCTGGCAAAAATCCTTAGAACCTGTTCAAAACCTTTCTAATTATTAGATATAAACTACCATAGAGAGTATTTCTCATCCCTCTCTTGCTTTCTGTGGGGTGTATCGCTATAAATTTGTTAGACTATGCAACATAGTCAAAAAAGAGAATAAAACATTTCCCTATTGATATAAAAAGAGAGGGCGAATGTCGCATAAATGGGCGCTCTGTATACGGGCGTTCCCTTCAGCTTGTGTAAAATGTTCAGGCAGCTTAAAACAATTAGCCCTGGGCATAATATTTGCAAAACCGGCCCAAGAAGATTGGCAATCCCCATAAATCCGAAGTTGGAAAGAAAGATCGAAATGACCAGTGTAAGGCAAAGAGGAATGAAGCTGCTCATTTGATTCGGCGTAAAATCTTTGCGTATGTAATCAGCAAAAATAGAGACTAAGGGGATCGCTGTTGTCAGGCAAGCCATAGAGACGCTCAGGCAAGCAATAAAGGCACCATAAGGGCCGAGCAGGTAAAGGGCAATAGCGGATAATCTCTCTTCGGGCTGATGGGCTTGGAGGAAAGGGGTGTAGTATGAGGCAATATAAGTTAATCCAATGTACATGAACGAAAGCAAGCCTGCAGCCAGTAAACTTGCTTTTACCATTTTTTTGAAAACTTGTTTGCGGTTTTCCGGAGTAATCCCATTTTCTGTGGTAAAATGAGAGAGCACCAGGGGGGCAAAAATAAAAGAGGCGATGAGATCAAGTGTGTTATATCCTACATTAAGGCCTTTGAAAAAGGCTTCTGAATTAGTTATTGGCAGTTCCTGCGGCATAGGATGGTGATAAAAGCCGGTTCCCAGAATAGCACAAAGACAAGTTAATAATAAGGGAGTCAGAATAACGCCTAATATACTAACGATTTTTTGGGGGCGAATGGTAAATGCAAGCAGAAGTACACTTACCAGTAAGCTAAAATAAAATAAGGTAAGGTCCTCGGAAAGATAAGGTTTTAAAGTGGAGAAGGAGAGGGTCATGTTCCTTGGTATAGAGCCAATGGGCCCCAGGATGATCTGTACAATAAAGATTAAGCAAAGCGAAGGAATTTTTCCAATCCGGCCAAAAAATGCGTGATAATCACCCTGAAACAATAGCATCGCTATTAAGCCAAGCAAGGGTAAAGAGACTCCGGTTATCAACAAACCTAAAGTTCCAAAAAGGTTTTGGGTTCCAACGTTTCCGCCCAGGATAAGGGGCCAAATAAGGTCACCGGCTCCGAAAAACATTGAAAAAAGGGCTAAACCAGCGACAATAACACCAGAGTTGTTTTGCGAGGATTGTGACATGGAAATCGTTCTCCTAAAAATATAATGGTTGTAACCCAAATAGGCACGTCAATTTTTTGCCTTTCTTCTATCGTCCCGTTGTAAATTCACTAATCATTATGCATTAAAATACTAATTATTAGCAAGAAAATAAATATTTCATTTAATTATTTTTTAGATTTATTTTTCTAAAATATATAAAAAAAAATTTAATTTTTTAATAATTCTATAACTCTGGCCATGCTCAAAAATCCCATTTCAATGCGGTTGATCCCAAAATGTTCGTTTGGAGCATGGATCTGGTCATCCGGCAAACCAAGTCCAACAAGAGCGATTTGAGCGCCGCTTAGTTGAGCTAGTTTTGTAATAACAGGGATGGAAGCCCCCGAATAGATCAATTGGCATTTCTTGTTAAAAATTTCTTCATAAGCCTTTGAAAAAGCTTTTACAACCCGGCTGTCTGCCTTTGCTGAAACGGCTGTGCCGCCTCCCGGATGAACAACTATCTTTACCTTTACTCCATCCGGCGCCGATCTTTCAAGAAATTCACTCACAAGAGAACCGATTTTTTCAGGATTTTGACCAGCTACCAGCCGGCAAGATATTTTTGCACAAGCTTTCGCCGGAATGACGGTTTTAAAACCATTTCCGCAATATCCCCCATAAATCCCGTTAACTTCTAAAGTCGGGCGAAGCCAATTGCGTTCATTGGGTTCATATTTACATTCCCCACCCGTCGGCCGGATTCCAAATGTCGATTTGTACTCCTCTTCATCAAAATGTAATGCGAGCATTTTCTTTTCATTCTCGCTTACGGGAATGATGTCATCATAAAATCCGGGGATTGCAACCCTTCCTGAATGGTCATGGGTCATGGCCAATAGTTTTACCATTGCGTGAAGAGGATTGAAGGCAAGTCCTCCGTGAGAACCGGAATGGAGATCGGAATGGGAACCTTGTACTTCCATATCCATTGTGACAATTCCGCGAAGACCCAAGGTAATGGTGGGGGTTTCGATATTGGGAAGCGATAGATCCACAACAGCCAGATAGTCGGCCGACAGTTCTTCTTTTTTTTGTTCAAGAAGATGGGATAACCCCCGGCTTCCACATTCTTCTTCCCCTTCTATGCATAGTTTAATATTGATCGGCAGGCCGCCATAAAGCTCTATTAAAATTTTTAAAGCCAGCAGCACATAAAAACATTGTCCTTTATTATCCTGGGCGCCCCGTGCATACATTTCCCCGTTGCTCACAGTTGGCTCGAACGGATCGAAATTCCACAATTCGATGGGATCAATTGGTTGTACATCGTAGTGATTGTATATGAGGAGGATAGGCTCATCCGGTCCTGCCTGGAGATAGGAAGCAAAGATAGTCGGGTGGCCGGTTGTGGGCCATAGCTCAACGGTAAATCCAATTTTTTTTAGATAATCGCAAATCCATTCTGCACAAGCTAAACAATCCTGTTTATAATTTTCCTCGGAACTAATGCTCTTAAATTTGAGGAAAGTGCAATACTCTTCTAAAATAGCCTCTTTGTTTTTTGCAAAAATTTCCTTTAATTCAGACAGTTTGTTTGAAAGCGGCATAATTTTATACCTTAGGTTTTGAGTTAATTGATTTTGAAAGGGCTATACCGAACGTGATTCAAAAATTGGTTTTTGACGGCGTTGGCTTTGCATCAAAATTTTTGTCTTCACTCATGCCTTGGCCATTGGCAATGGTCATTCGCTCCAGACGAAAAATTTTGAGCAGCCTCCTTGTCAAAATCCCAATTTTTGAACTACCTTCGGTATAACTTGCGAAGCTGGTCGGCTTCTGCAAGCTTACCTAATTTTTCTTTAACATTGGCGACATCTTCGAGGACATGTGTTGGTGCATCTGTAGTAGAGCTTGAATTTTCTAATACATAGTCAGGGAGATCCGGGATGTTTGAGGAAAGTCTTTCCCCATAAGCTTTCAGGGCCTCAGTAAGAAGATGATCTTTAATAACCCAATTTGTTGTAAACTGATGCATCCGATACATGATTGACGGGTGTTTACTCGTTATGTCATTCATTGACCATGGAAGAAATTTCTCAAAAGGAATATTAACTGCAATTGCATCCAGCGCTCTATAATCGCGTTTTTCAGCCGATGCTAAAGCCAGTTCTGCAACAACCCCCTCCTCAATGTGTCTTTGTTTAGATAATGCTAATATAAAAAGGCTTGTACATGTTGCCCTTGCGTTGATGGCTCGCATCATATGTTCAATAAACATATCAAAGTTGTCCTCTTCATGGGTCAACCCCTGAAGAAAAATATCCCCGCCAAATCTGTCGAGGCGGGAAACTTCTGATAGGCTCCCTTTAAGTCTTTCATTATAAAATGGGGTTGATGAAGTATGGGTAAACATTTGTTGGGCCATAAAATAATGAAAATGAGGATAGTGTTTCAGTTTCATACAATGTTTTGCAATTTTTGTCCCAAGAAGAAATTTATTTGGTTTTGAGGTTGCTTGTCTTTCTGCAAGATACGTCATGAGTATTGAACCTAAGAGGTAATTTGTTTTCTCTCTTCTCATGGGATTTTGTTCCGCATCAACCCAATCAAAAGTGTAGTAATTTTCTTTTCTTAATTGAGCCCATCGATGAGATAATATCGAATAGGGATATGGATGTAACGGATTTTTTGAAACACTTTCGAAATTAAGGAGATCTGTATCCGATAAAAAAGAGAGTATTTTATATACAATATGATCGGTGTTGGGCTTGAAGGTTCGTGAGACGGGAAAGAGTGAGGAAAAATCTCCTTGCATTTCCTTTAAGCTACTGCTTGAATACCCTTCGGTCAAGACGGTCAATGGTTCGGGTTTTCTTCTTTTTGCCTCGGGCGGCTCATTTGTACACGAATCTTCCGGATCGTGCTCAGAATTTGGTATGCCAACGAATAATGTATTCACAAGTGTTAATGCCCTGGGATCGCCAAGCCCATTTGCCTGCATAGCAAGGTTTTCTACTTTGGTCCTTTCAGCGATGCCGATTTCAGTGAAAGCTAAAAGGCTGCAATAAGTAGCTTTGGCAGCAACACCAGCTTGGCAGTAGTGGATGAAATGTTCCGATTGCCTAGCGTTCTCAATTAGCCCTTGCAATATAAGGTCACCGCCATATCCTTGAAGCGCTTTTGTTAAAAGATTCACTTGAATATTATGATCGGTGAATCTTTTGTCTCTTAAAAAAAAGACATGCTGGCGCATAAAATAGTGAAAATGGGGCAAATGCGTTACCGACTTAAAATAACCGGAGATTTTGTTTGCGAGAGCAAATTTCTCATGTGCTGACTTAGCTGTTTTCGTTGCGGTAATACACCATTCAATGGCTCCTCCAAGCCAGTAATTGATTTTTTCCTTTTTTGAAGGATGTAAATCGGCATCGGACCAATCTTCCATATGAAAATCGACCACCCTTAATTGTTTCCAACGATTGCCAATTAATAATGGGGAATGATTTTGTTTGTTGAGGGCATCCAAGGTGAAGAGATCGCTTGCCGACAGAAATTCTAATATCATATTGTTGACCAGAGGGCCAAGCGTCATACTAAGGTTTATTGAAGAATGAGGCAGAATATAAGCAGCTTGTTTTCCAGGTGATCGTGCAGCGAGCATAATTTTAAGTCACAGGTAAAATTTAAAGTTTCGTTTCTAATTATATATTTCTAATTATATATATGTACCCAACGTATCTCAAAAGTTGGGTATACACACATTGTGAATGAAGAATTTGATTTCATGCCCTTGTCTATAAGTACAGACTTTAATTCAACACAAAGACACAAAGTCACCAAGACACTAAGAAAAACATGTCTTACGACAAATTTCTTTGTTTCTTTGAGTCTTCGTGCCTTTGTGTTGAATTAAAGTCGGTACTTACAGGCAAGGGCACGAAATCAACTCAAGTGTTTGGTCAACAATCCGGCTATTTTAAACATATCGACCGGTTCTTTGGAACCAAATACTTTACTTAAAGCAGCATCGGGGTTGATGATCCGTTTATTTTTCTTGTCCTGCAGATCGTGTTTGCGAATGTATTCCCATATGTTTTTTAAACAATTGCCCCGTGATAATTGATCAGCGCCAACGACATTAGCCAGCTCCTTTGACAACTGATGCAGCGGCATGGTCCTAGTTTTTTTAGGTTTAGTTGCCCCGGTAGTTTTTTTTTCTTTCTTAGCGGAGGCGCCTTTTATTTTTTTTTCTGTTTTTGAGGTATTTTTGTTTGTTTTGCTGAACTTACCTTTTTTTGGTTTTTTGACATAAGCCGTGCGGACATGATCGATATATTTTGTATCTAATTGAGAAAGATCATTGACGATAACATCGCATTCGGGAAATGTCGAACAGGAATAGAAAATTTTGCCGAACCTGGATTTTTTTCCTACCATATGACCTGGGCATTCTAATGCCGGGCATGGAGGCATATTTTCCGTCGGAATTATCGCTTCCCCCTTTTTGGGAATATTGACGATTCCTTTGCATTCAGGATATCGCATGCAACCTAAAAAGGCTCCAAAACGCCCATGACGCACTTTCATTTCGCTTTGGCAAAGAGGGCATTTTTGGTCCCAGTCAAAATCTGCAGCATAATCATCTTTGTTAAATTCCAATTGTTCGATGGGAGAAGAAAATGTGCATTCAGGATACTTTGAGCAACCATAGAAGTATTTTGACTTGAACCAGACTTTCTGCAGTTTAGATCCGCATACCGGACAGTCCAGATCAGTCATAATTTTTGGAACAAACCCTTCTTTTTCCGCTGTTTCGACATACGGGATAAATTTATCCCAGAAATTTTTAAGCAAAGCTACCCAGTCTTTGCGATTTTCCGCAACCAATTCCAGATTATCTTCCATCTCGGCTGTAAAGCCGATGTTCATTATCATTTGAAAATTATTTTCCAGCAGCAGAGCAATAACGCAGCCAAGTTCGGTCGGCTTTAACCGGCCGTTTTCCTTTGTCGTGTAATCGCGGCTTTGAATTTTATTCATGATCGTCGCATATGTCGATGGACGTCCAATGCCGGACTTTTCGAGTTCCTTGACTAAAGATGCTTCTGTGTAGCGTGGGGGCGGTCTTGTAAAGGCTTGATCAGCAGTAATATCGAGCAGTGTCAGGTTCATGCCCTCTTCTAAGTGCGGCAGAAGTTTATTATCATCGTCTTTGCTGTCCTCGTCGTGTTTTTCTTCATAGACGGCTAAAAATCCATTGAATTTGATTTGCGATCCTGTGGCTCGTACTACAACTCCTTTTTCCCCTCCTGAAATGTCCGCAGAAACCGTATCATATACAGCCGGCATCATTTGAGAGGCTAAAAAGCGGCGCCAAATGAGTTTATAAAGCATGTACTGCTCATTTGTAACCAAATGTTGAATTTTTTCAGGAGGGTGGGCAAGCGAAGATGGTCGAATAGCTTCGT